>VAWP01000095.1:0-9854 GCA_005888295.1 Actinomycetota bacterium | reverse complement strand
GGGCCCGCGACCCGGCCCGGCGACGTCGTCCACGACAGCCTGGACCGTCGCCAGCGAGTCCTCACTCCTGACGACGCCCGCGCCGGTGGTCATGGCCTGCTGGAGGCGGTGCCGGCGCTTGTCGACCTCCCCGTCGTCCCCAGCGGGCACCGCTGCGCCGTCTGATCCGCCGTCGGACGCCCAGCTGTCGAGGACGCGCACGGGGATCGTGTCGCCGTCCTCGGCGCCCACCGTGCGCAAGGCACCGCTCGGCTCGGGCCCCTCCCGACCACTGGCGATGGCCTCCACCACGCGAGCGGCGAACACCATCCCCTCGAGCAGCGAGTTCGACGCCAGGCGGTTGGCGCCGTGGACGCCGCTGCAGGCCACCTCGCCGCACGCCCACAGGCCTGGGAGAGCAGAGGCGCCGTCGAGGTCGGTCAGCAGGCCTCCCGAGAGGTAGTGCGCGGCCGGGGCGATCGGCAGCCAGTCGGCGCTGGGATCGAGACCGATCGAGCGGACCGATGCGGAGATGGTCGGAAACCGCTGGTCGAAGTGCTCGAGCGCAGTGGCGTCGAGCCACAGGTGGTCGACGCCTTGTTCGAGCATGCGGGCCGCCATGGCCCGGCTGACGACGTCGCGCGGCGACAGTTCCTCCACGAAGCGCCGGCCCTCGGCATCGCGCAGCAGCGCGCCATGACCGCGCAGCGCCTCGGAGAGCAGCGGGCGGGGCATGGCCGGATGGTGCAGCGCCGTCGGGTGGAACTGCATGAACTCGACATCGGCGACCGGCACGCCGCGACGCAGGGCCATGGCGATGCCGTCCCCGCTCGCCGCCGACGGATTGGTGGTCACCGCGTACAGCTGTCCCGCTCCCCCACTGGCCAGCACGACATGCGAAGCCCGCACCTCGTGAGGGCTGCCGCGCGGGTCCAGCGCCACCACGCCCTCGCAGCGACCGCCCTCCACGAGGAGGTCGACGGCGAACCACCCCTCGAGCAGGGCGGCGGCCGTCTCCCGCACGGCCTCGACCAGCGCACGCTCGATCTCGGCGCCGGTGGCGGCGCCGCCGGCGTGGACGACGCGGGCGGTCGAGTGGCCGCCCTCGCGGGTGAGGGCGAGGCCGCCCCCGGGGTGCGTGTCGAACACCGCTCCCAGGGCGATGAGCTCCTCCACCCGGCCGGGTCCCTCGCCGACGAGGACCTTGACCGCGTCCACGTCGCACAGCCCGGCGCCGGCGGCCAGAGTGTCAGCCAGGTGGAGGTCCGTCGAGTCCTCGTCGACACCCAGCACGGCGGCCACGCCGCCCTGGGCCCAGCGGGTGGTCGACTGGGCCAGCTCGGCCTTGGTCACCAGGCCGACCCGGAGGCCCGCGCTCCCCGCGGCCCGCACCGCGGCAGAAAGCCCCGCCACCCCGCTCCCGACGATGAGGACGTCGAGCGGCGCCGGACCGCCCGCCGGGAGGCTGGGGTCCGTCACTACCGAGCAGCGGGCTGGAGCCCGAGGGATGGCAACTCGTCGAGCACCCGGTTGCGGGCGTCGACGTGCACGACGCGCGGCTCGAAGCCGTCGAGCTCGGCGTCCTCGTAGTCGGCGTAGGTGAGCACGATCACCTTGTCGCCCGGGTGGACGAGGCGGGCGGCGGCGCCGTTGAGGCAGACCTCCCCCTCCCCTCCGGCGATGGCGTAGGTCTCGAACCGGGCGCCGTTGTCGATGTCGAGCACGGCGACCTGCTCGTGCTCGCGGATGTCGGCCAGCTCCATCAGGCGGGTGTCGAGGCTTATCGAGCCAACGTAGTCGAGCTCGGCCCCGGTGACGGTGGCCCGATGGATCTTGGACTTCATCATGCGGCGTCGCATCTGCTGCCTTTCAGGAGGGTGGTGGCAAGGCGGAGCCTCATGGAGCTGTCGTTCCGATGTTGTCGATGAGGCGGGTAGAGCCGATACGGGCGGCGACCAGCAGGCGGACGTCGCCAGCGAGGACGGCGGGGCCGGTCAGGTCGGAGGCGTCGACGGCCGCGGCGTAGTCGAGGCGGGCGAGGGGTTCGGCCCCGACGACCTCGGCCATCACCGCCGCGACGCGTCGCGACCGGCGCTCGCCCGCGCCGATGGCGCTCCGGCCGGCCTGCATGGCGCGGTACAGCACCGGAGCCGCCGCCCGCTCCTCGGGGGTCAGCCGGGCGTTGCGGCTCGACAGGGCGAGGCCGTCGCCCTCCCGAACCGTCTCGCAACCCACGACCTCCACCGGAAAGGACAGATCGGCAGCGAGCCGGCGCACGACGAGCAGCTGCTGGTAGTCCTTCTCCCCGAAGTAGGCGCGGCACCGCCCCACGGCGGCGAAGAGCTTGGCGACGACGGTCGCCACGCCCTCGAAGTGCCCGGCGCGCGACGCGCCCTCGAGACCGTCGGCGAGCCCGGACACCCGTACCGAGGTGAGCACCGGGCCCGGGTACATCTCCTCGACCGGCGGCAGGAAGACGTGGTCGACACCAGCCCGGCGCGCCGCCTCGATGTCGCCGGCTTCGTCGCGCGGATAGGTGGCCAGGTCCTCGCCGGGACCGAACTGCAGCGGGTTGACGAAGACCGTCACCACGACCACATCGCACTCGGCCCTGGCCCGCTCGACCAGAGCGAGGTGACCGGCGTGCAGAGCTCCCATCGTCGGGACCAGCCCCACCTGGCGGCCCGAGGCGCGCTCCTTGTCCAAAGCGCGCGCGAGCTCCTCGAGCGTCTCGATCACCTGCACGCCGCGGGCTCCTCTGCTGGTGGCTCCGCCGGGCGACCTCCGACGAGGCGCTCGGCCACCTCGACGAGGGCGTCGTACGCGGCTCGCTCGGCCGGATCGAGGACGGCCCGGTGCCGCTCGATCGTGGCTCGATCGCCGCGGGCCACCGGGCCGGGGAGGGCCCGAGCGGGCCCCACCGCGGCCACGTCGTCGACGGCGCCGCGGGCGAGCTCGACGAACGCCGCCACGGGCACCCCTGCCTGGGCCGCCACCCGCTCGACCTGGCCGAGCAGGGCGACCACGTGGTTGGCCGCCAGACAGGCGGCGGCGTGGTACGCGGCGCGGGCGTCGTCGGGCACCGCCAGCGGCTGGCCTCCGAGGGCGGCGACGAGGTCGAGCGCCAGCGGGTCGCCCGCCACGGCGAAGAACCCACCCGCCCGGAGCCGAACGGCGCCCACCTCGGGCTCGGGCAGGGTCACGAGAGGGTGCACCGAGGCCCGTCGCGGGTGGGGAGCGAGTGCGTCGAGCCCCAGCGATCCGGCCAGGTGCAGCACCACGGCGGTCGGCGAGGGGTCGACCGCCGCGCTGACCGCAGCGACGTCACCGTCCGGAGTGGCGATCACGAGGGCGTCCACGCCGTGGGCCGCCGACCGCAGGTCGTCGTGGCGTCCCAGCATGCCGGCGAGACCCCAGCCAGCGTTCGACAGGGCGATGGCGAGCGACCGACCGGCCCGACCCGGCCCGATCACGCGAAAACTGGTCAAGTGACCTCTCTCGACGTTCCAGCCCCTCCACGAGGGTGCCGTTCGTGCAGTGCCTAGAGGGTACCCAATCTGCGGACCTCGCCGGAAACGCGCCCCTCCCAGCCGTCAGGCACGAGCTCGGGCGCCAGGTCGGCCAGCGGTGCGACCACGAAGCGGCGCTCCCACATCCGAGGATGAGGCACGGTCAGGTCCGGTTCGTCCACCGTCTCGTCACCGACCAGGAGCAGGTCGACGTCCAGGCTCCTGGGGCCGAACCGCTCGCCGCGCACCCGTCCGGCGGCGTCCTCGAGGCGGCCACCGAGCTCGAGGAGCTGGCGCGGGGTGCGCGCCGTGTCGAGCTCCACGACCAGGTTGAGGTAGGGCCGCTGGCCCGGGGGGCCGCCCACGGGTTCGGTCTCGTAGAGCGGCGAGACGGCCACCAGGTCGGGCAGGGCCGCCACCGCCCGGCGCAGGGTGGCACGGCGGTCCCCCAGGTTGGACCCGAGGCCCAGGAAGGCGCGCACGCCCTACAGCCGGGAGCGGGCGACGCGCACACCGACCGACCCGACGTCGGCGGCCAGGGGCGGATGCAGCTTGCGCACCCCGACGGTGACCGAGGTGGCGCGGGCATCTGTGAGCACCGCCTCCGCGATGGCCTCGGCCAGGGCCTCGATCAGGCGGTGGCTGCGGCCGCTGACGACCTCGGAGGTCCGCCGGACCACCTCGCCGTAGTCGACGGTGTCCTCGAGGGCGTCCGTCCGCCCGGCGGCGGTGAGATCGGCAGTGATGTCGAGGTCGATCTCGAACAGCTGACCTCGGTGCTGCTCCTCGGGCAGCAGCCCGTGGGTGCCCACGACCCGGAGGCCCCGGACCTCGATCCGGTCGGGACCGTCACCGGACGTCATCGGCCCCGCCGGCCGCGTCCCCGGCCCCGCCCCCATCCTCGACAGCGTCGTCGAGCTCAGGTGAGAGGGCCACGATCTGCCGGCCGAGCGGGCCCATCTGGCGGCGGACGAAGCGCTCGACGGCGGCGATGCACTGCGGCCCCGACGGCAGTTTGCCCGACCAGCGGAGATACCCCGCGATCACACCCATCACCCGGTCGCCCAGCTCCTCCTGGTGCAACAGCATGCGCTCACCGTTGGCGAGCCAACCCGAGAGGTGCACGTACAGGTCGGGGAGCACGAGACGGGGCTCGGCGGTCGGACCGAAGGGGAAGTGCGCCCACGGCACGTCCATCTCGTCGTAGGCGTGCAGGTTGTGGGGGGAGCCGAGCAACGACACCACCAGGGTGAACCCCTGCTCGCGAAGCCAGATGATCTCCTCTTGACGACGCACGCGCCGGTGGTTGCGGGCGTAGCCGCCCGGGCGCTCACTGACCGCCAGATGGTCCCTGATCACCCACGCGAAGTTGCGGGGGGCGATCCCGGCGGCCCAGCGACCTTTCACGCCGCGTCCCTGCCCGCCGCGCCGGCGTCGCCCACGATCATGGCGGCGTGCACCGTCGGGGCCACGTCGTGGACGCGAACCATGCCTGCCCCGTTCGCCATCGCCCACACGGCCGTGGCCAGCGACCCGGCGAGGCGCTCGTCGGCAGGAAGGGGAACGTCCTCACGGTCGGTGAGCCGGCCCAGGAAGCTCTTGCGGCTGGTGCCGACCATGACCGGGTGGCCGCTGGCGACCAACCGGCCGAGGTGGCGCAGCAGGGTGACGCTGTGCTCCGCCCTCTTGCCGAAGCCGATCCCGGGATCCACCCAGACCTCGGTGACGCCGGCCGCCACGGCGCGATCGGCCCGCTCCTCCAGGAACGTCACGACCTCGCCGACCACGTCGTTGTACTGCGGGTCGTGCTGCATGGTCCGGGGCGTGCCCCGCATGTGCATGGCGACCCAGCCCACTCCCCCCGCCGCCGCCACCTCGTACAGCGACGCCGAGATGTCGTTGACCAGGGTCGCCCCGGCGCCCACGGCCGCCTCGGCCACGGACGCCTTGGCCGTGTCGACGGATACCCGCACGTGGGGCGAGAGCGCCTCGACAACTGGGACCACCCGCCGGAGCTCCTCGGGCTCGGCGACCGGCTCGGCGCCGGGCCGGCTCGACTCACCGCCGACGTCCACGATGTCTGCGCCCTCGGCCACCATCTCGAGACCGTGGGCCACCGCGGCGTCGTGGGAGAAGTACCGACCTCCGTCGGAGAACGAGTCCGGCGTCACGTTGAGCACGCCCATGACCAACGCCCGCATGGAGGTAGCGTAGGTTGTCGGCCTGCCGGCGGGTGGGAAGCAGGGGCCCGCCGATGGCGCACAGAGACGGTTACCGGCCGTGGATGAACTGCATGGCCTCGGCCCGGGTCGCCACGTCGGAGCGGAACAGGCCCCGGACCGCCGACGTCACGGTCAGGGCCCCCGGCTTCTTCACCCCCCGCATGGACATGCAGAGGTGCTCGGCCTCCATGACCACGAGGACGCCCCTGGGCGCCAGCCCCCGTTCGAGCGTGTCGGCCACCTGGCTGGTCAGCCGCTCCTGGACCTGGAGCCGCCGGGCGTAGGCCTCCACCAGGCGGGCGATCTTGGAGAGCCCGGTGAGGCGACCGTCGTCGTTCGGGATGTAGGCGACCGCGGCCTTGCCGATGAAGGGCACCAGGTGGTGCTCGCACAACGAGGCGAAGGCGATGTCCTTCACCATCACCATCTCGTCGTGCTCGGCGGCGAAGGTGACCGTGAGGTGGCGCTCCGGCTCGTCATGGATGCCGGAGAACAGCTCCTCGTACATGGCCGCGACACGAGTGGGGGTCGCCAGGAGCCCGTCCCGATCGGGATCCTCGCCGATGGCGTCGAGCAGCTCCCGCACGGCCTTCTCGATGCGATCGCGGTCCACGCTCACGATGCCGGCCTCGGTTGGTCCTCGCCGACATAGACGCAGACTCTCCGCAGGTTGCGGTACCGCTCACCGATGTCCAGCCCGTAGCCCACGACGAAGTCGGGAGGAATGTTGAACCCGACGTAGCGCAGGTCGAGCTTGGTCCGCTGCAGCCCCTCCTTCACCAGCAGGGCGCACACCTCGAGGCTGGCTGGTCCGCGCGCCAGCAGGTTGCGTCGGAGGTAGGAGAGCGTGAGCCCGCTGTCGACGATGTCCTCCACCACGAGGACGTGGCGGTCTGAGAGGTCGAGATCGAGATCCTTGACGATGCGGACGACCCCGCTGGTCTTCGTGGCGCTCCCGTAGGACGCCACCGCCATGAAGTCGAACTCGACGGGCAGCCGGATGGCCCGGGCCAGGTCGCTCATGAACACAAAGGCACCTTTGAGGACACCCACGAGCAACGGCGGACGATCAAGGTAGTCGGCGGTGATCTGGCGGCCGAGCTCCTCCACCCTGGTCACCAAGGCTTCCTCGGACACCACGACCCGCCCGAGTTTGGAGTCCGTGTGCAGCGGCTCGGGCCGGTGGCCGTCGGTGTCCTGGTTCGTCACCTGCCCGACCCTACCGGTGAGGTGGTCAGGGTGCATCGGCCACCGGCGCGGCCGGCACGGCGACGCCGTCGCACGCGCCTTCCTGTGTCAATCGCCCACGACGGCGCCGGACCCGGAGGCCCCCACCCACCTCACAGGCGCGGCAGTCGCCTCGGGCGACCTCGAGCACACGTTCCACGGCGTCCGCTGTGGGTGCGTACGGACCGTCGCCTCGGAGCCAGGTGCGCACGGCCCGCCGCGCCAGCGCAACGGGGGCGCGGGCCAACGCCCGGGCGTCGGTTGGATCGACGGCTGCGGCCAGCGAATCGAGATAGTCGGCCTCGTCGGCGAGGAGGCCGGCCTGACGGGTGAGCACGGGGACGACGTCACGCTGGGCGACCTCGTCGAGCAGGGCCATCACCTCGTGCCGGACGCGGTTGCGCCGATGGGCGGGATCCTCGTTCGACGGATCCCGCACCATCGTCAGCCCGAGGTGCCGGCACAGGGCGACCGTCTCGGTCCGGCGCAGGGCGAGGATGGGATGACGCGGCCCCGCCCGCATCCCGCCGAGACCGCCGGCGGCGGCGCCGCGCAGGAGGTTCAGCAACATCGTCTCGGCCTGGTCGTCGGCGGTGTGACCGGTGGCGACGGTGGCGGGCAGCACCGCCAGGCGAGCCGCCCGTGCCCGAGCCTCGAGGTTGGGACCGGGAGCAAGCGCCACCCGCTCGGCCCTGAACCGGGCCCCGAACCGACGAGCGGCCGCCTCGACCACGTCGGCCTCGCCGGCCGACCCCGGCCGCAGGCCGTGGTCCACGTGGACGGCGGTGACGACACAGCCCGCCTCGGAGGCCAGGGCGAGCAGAGCCAGCGAGTCGGGTCCGCCGGAGACGGCGCAGGTGAGATCCGACCCCGCCGGCGGAAAGGTGCAACGGCCCAGGAGCTCCTCGAGGATCGGCCTCACCTACCCCTGACGCGGTGGACCCAGCTCGGCGGATCGCGGATCTCGTCGAGAGACGGAAGGGCCTCGGGTGCCCGCCAGGCCAGCCCCAGCAGCTCCGGACCGCCGGCGGACTCCACCGCGGCGACGAACCGCTCACCGTCCTCGTACTGGCGCATCTTGGCCTCGAGACCGATCAGCTGCTGGAGCAGGCGGGCGGGACCCCGCACCTGTCGCCGGCGGTCGCGCAGCACCCGGCTGAAACGGTCCGCGCTCGGGATCCGAGCCGCCCCGGCCCGGTCCATGGTCACGTCCCCGTGGCCCTCGAGCAGGCTCATCAGTCCCTGGACCTTGCCCAGGACGGCGTGCTGCTCGGTCCCCATGACCAGGCCCAGGAGCCCGCCGTCCGACAGGGGGTTGCGCCCCGTGCGCACCTGGTCGGCCGCCCGCCTGAGCCCCTCGAGGAACCGGCGAGGATCAGGGTCCATCGCCCCCAGGGTCTGGTCCACGAGGGAGAGGAAGTGGGCCCGCATCCAGGGGATGCCGGTGAACTGGGCCCGGTGGGTCACCTCGTGGAGGGCGAGCCACAGGCGGAACTGGCGGGGCGGGAACGAGAACCGCTTCTCCAGGCTGAGGACGTTGGGGCCGACGTAGTAGACGATGTCCTGCTCCTCGATGCGCTCGTCCTCGGCCAGGAGCAGGTCGTACTGGCCGAGCACCCGGGTCGACATCCACCCGAGCACGGTGCCCACCTGCACGCCGGCTGCCGCCCGGCTCACGGGGGCGATGGGGCTCGCCAGGAGCCGGGGGCCGAGACGCTCGGTCACGGGCCGGAGCAGCCGCTGGAACGAGGCCACGTTGGCTCGCACCCAACCCGGGCGGTCGGTGACCCGCGCCCGGGCCGGGCCGGCCAGCGAGCGCAGGCCCGTGGCCCTGGCGACCAGCTCCTCGGCCTCGACCGTGAGCTCCTCGAAATCCGGCTGCAGCGACGAGTAGTGGTACGACTCGGCGAAGGGCTCCCGGCCGGCGACCCGAACGGCCACCCGCTCGGCCAGATCCCAGGACACGGCTTCAGTCACGGCATCTCCAGGCAGGGTGGGGATCACGCCATCATGCACCCGCGCCGGCCACAACCTGGCATCACCGCCGGGCCGAGGCTGTCTCAGGCGATCTTCTTGCCGCGGGTCCGGGGCACGGCCATCGGCTCGTGCTGATAGCAGAACTTGCCGTTGTTGTAGATCGAGAGCCTCGTGCTGCAACCCGGCTCCCGGCACACCCTCCCTGCGCCGAACGAGCGAGACGGCCGGTCGTTGCCCGACAATGATGTCCCTCGTACAGCCCGATCAGCCACGTCGTCGACAACGACAAGCGGAGTGACGGTATTCCGGTCTGGCGCCTGGCACGCCACCGGGTGAGGCCTAGCGGTGGGGGTCCGCCTCCTGCTCGTGGCGGAGGGCCCAGGCGATCCGGTCCCGCAAGCTCTCGGGGACGTGGTCGCGGCACTTGGCAGCCAGCATTTGGCGAAGGTCCGCCTCGAAATCGAACGCCTCGAGACACGGATGGCAGCTGTCGAGGTGCTGCGATATCTCCAAACGCTTCTCGCTCGTCAGCTCACCGTCGAGAAAATGGTAGAGACGGTGAACCGCCTCCCAGCATTCGTCGTGGACCGGTTCACCCATCACCAACTCCCATCCACGAACCGCTCTCCGAGCGTCATCAGTCCCTATCGCCTACGAGGCCACGTTCCATACCAAACTCCAGCAACGCCTTCTGGAGCGCCCTTCTTCCGCGGTGGAGCCGGCTCATCACCGTACCGATGGGAATTTCCATGATGTCGGCGATCTCCCGGTACGAGAATCCCTCGACGTCGGCGAGAAGAACGGTCATCCGAAAGGACTCCGGAAGCGACTCCAGTGCTTCCTTCACATCCGAGTCAGTAAAGCGGTCAAGCACTTCCTCCTCGGCGCTTCGTCCCGCGGTGGCCCCCTCCAGGCCCCCGAGCCGCCGGTACAGGTAGAG
>VAWP01000042.1:53157-53659 GCA_005888295.1 Actinomycetota bacterium | reverse complement strand
GCATCAAGCTCATCGACGAGTTCAACATCGACAACGTGTGCTGGGAGTCGGACTATCCCCACTCGGACAGCATGTGGCCCCGTGCGCCGGAGACGCTCGAGCCACTGCTCGCGCCGTTGACCGACCAGCAGGTGAGCAAGATCACCCACGAGAACGCCATGCGGCATTTCCAGTTCGATCCCGGCCCGGGTCGACCGCCGGACCGCCGGACGGTCGCTGCCCTGCGGGCCGAGGCGGCCGACGTGGACACGACGACGCGGGTCGGGCGGCCTCCGGACGAGAGCGACGTCACCTACTTCCAGTCCCTCCGGAGCCCGGCAGCCCCGCCCTCGCCCCGCCAGCCGGCACAGCGCTGAGGGCTGTGCCCTTCGGGGGCGCGGGGCCGAGGCTGGGCGGCGTCTATCCGAGGGCGCCGGCGTCCCGGAGGGCGGTGATACGGGCGCCGTCGTAGCCGAGGACCTTGGTGAGCACTTCGTCGGTGTGCTGGCCGAGCGTCGGCGCC
>VAWP01000042.1:41591-53119 GCA_005888295.1 Actinomycetota bacterium | reverse complement strand
TCCACGGCAGGCGCTCCTGGAACTGCGGGTCCTGGGCCAGTGACCTCGGCGAGTTGACGGGCGCGATGGGGACGTTGTGCTCGCCGGCGAACTCGATCCACGCCTGCGTGCTGCGCTCGGCGAACAGCTCGGCCAGGATGGCGCGCAGCTCGAGGTTGCCCTTGGCGTGATCGGCGAGCCTGGACCCCGGCCAGCGCTCGAACAGCTCGGGCCGGCCCACCCCCTCGCAGAAGGTCTTCCAGAACGCCTGCTCGGAGGCCATCAGCATCACGAACCCGTCGGCGGACTGGTAGATCTGATAGCGGACGCCGTCGCGCATGCCCGCCGTGCCGGGGGCCCGGCGCTCGTAATCGTCGGCCTTGTTGCCCGTCACCTCTTCCTCGGGTCGCTCGTACGAGCGCCACGTGGTGCTCCGCAACCAGTCCATGGCGGCGGCGGCATCGGACTGGGCGACCTCCAGCTGGGCCCCGGTACCGGTGGCGCGAGCCTGGGTGACGCCGGCCAGGATGGCCAGGGCACCGTACAACGGTCCCGCGTTGATGCCGATCGAGACGTGCTCGGGGATGCCTGGAAAGCCCTCGGGCGTCTTCTCCGGGGTGACGATGCCGGCCCATGTGTCGTAGGCGATCCCGTGGCTGGGCAGGTCGCGATAGGGCCCCGTCATGCCGTAGCCCGAGATGGTGCAGAAGACGATGCGGGGGTTGACGTCCCGCAGCTCCTCGAAGCCCAGCCCGCGGCGTGCGAGGCCCCCGGGGCGCATGGCCTCGACGACTGCGTCGGCTCCCCGCACCAGGTCGAGGAAGACAGCGCGACCGTCCTCGGTGCGGAGGTCGAGCACGACGCTTCGCTTGCCCCGGCTGATCTGGAGGTGCATCAGCGAGACCCCCTCCACGATCGGCCAGGTCATCTCGCGCACGTAGTCGCCCTGCGGGGGCTCGACCTTGATGACGTCGGCGCCCAGGTCGGCCAGCGGTGTGGTGATGGCGCCGGGCCCGAGCATGGAGCACTCGATCACCCGGACCGACGTCAGCGGCGCCACCTCGGCTGGCATGTCCGGAATATATGCGATCGTCGCTGGGCCCAGGTTCGCCGCACGGTCGCGCCAGGGCACCGGAGTGTGGCGCCGGGGCCTAGGCTCTCGCCCGACATGGACCTGCGCCCCCTCGTGGATGCGGCACGACAGGACGTCGACAGCGGTTGGCTGCCCTCGTGCCAGCTCGCCGTCGCCCGCGACGGTGAGCTGATCGCGTTCGAGGCCCTCGGTGCGGCAACGACGGCCACCCGGTTCTGTGTCTTCTCCGTCACCAAGCCGATCGTGGCCTCGGTGATCTGGCAGCTGCTCGGCGAGCGGCTCGTGCGCACGTCCGATCGGGTGGCCGATCACATTCCCGAGTTCGCCAAGAACGGCAAGGAGTCGGTGACTCTCGAGCAGGTCCTGCTGCACACGTCGGGATTTCCGAACGCGCCCATGCCCGCTGACGCAGGCGCCGACCCGGCCCGCCGGGTGGAGCGTCTCGCCAGCTGGTACCTCGAATGGGAGCCGGGCACACGCTTCGAGTACCACCTCGGCTCCGCCCACTGGGTGCTGGCCGAGCTGATCGCCCGGCTCACCGGTCGGGACTTCCGCGATGCACTCGACGAACGGGTCACCGGACCCCTGGGGTTGCCGCGTCTGCTCGGACTGCGCGAGGACCAACAGCACGGCATCGCCCCGTTGGTGGCGGTCGGAGCGGCGAAGGGACGGGAGCACGAGAACCATCTCTTCACCTACGACCGCCCAGACGTGGTGAGGGCGGGCGTCCCCGGTGGCGGTGCGGTGGCCACCGCCGCCGACATCGCCCTCTTCTACCAGGCGCTCATGGACGATCGCCTCGGCCTCTGGGATCCCGATGTGCTCGGCGATGCGACGAGCAACGTTCGGTGCACCTTTCCTGATCCGATGCTGGGCGTGCCGGTGAACCGCACGATCGGCCTCGTCGTCGCCGGTGACGACGGACAGCACGTCCGGCGTTACGCGGCGTTCGGCCGGCAGTGCTCACCGCGGGCGTTCGGTCACGCCGGCGCCCACGGCCAGGTGGCGTGGGCCGACCCCGAGACGGGCCTCTCGTTCGCGTACGTGACCAACGGGCTCGACGCCGACTTCATGCGCGAGGGATTTCGCGCCCACATCGTGTCGACGCTCGCCTCCCAGCTCGGCTAGGCCTGCCGCCCCCTACGATGCCCGCATGACGGACCCACAACGACGACCCAGCCCGCACCCGTCCCTCGCCGGCCGCGAGATTGACATGGCCGCCCTCGCCGACGTCGTGCGGAGACTCGTCGACCTGACCGTCACCTGCGACGTGCCGGCCGACGAGGTCCAATCGATCGTCCACGAGCTGCAGGCATCGGCCGACCGGCTCGCGCAGCACGTGCCGACCCCGCCGCACGCCCGGTACCTGGTGGCCCCCGCACCGGCGGGATCGGATCCGGCCACGATGCACGACTCGATGCCCTACGACGTGGTGATCGGTCGCTACAACCCGCTGGCGCTGCCATTGGCGCTCGAGGCGACCGCGCGGGGGGCGCGAGGAACGGGTCGCTTCACCAAGCCCTACGAGGGCGGGCCGGGCTGGGTGCACGGTGCCGTGATCGCAGCAGACAGCTCTCCATGCGGTTCCGGCGTCCGACGCGCATCGACGAGGAGTGTCTCCTCGAAGCCTGGGTCGACCATCGCGACGGCAACCGGGTCGTGAGCAAGGGCCGCCTCCTCCAGGGCGAGGTGACGACCGTCGAGGCCGAGGGAGAGTTCGCCGTGATGGACCCCGAGCGCATCGGCAGGTAGGCCTCGGGCGTCGCTGGGCCCCGCCCGGCCTCCTACGGCGTCCGCAGCAGCCGGGCGAGCCGACGGAGCCGCCACGGGCGTGGTCCGGAGACGACGACGCTCCTGGTCAGCACGGCCCGCAGCGCGCTCGTTCTGTGGCACATCACGAGCCACAGCGTGGCCGGGTCGGCGGAGATGCGGGCGTCGACCGGGTGTCCGTCCGGCGGCCGCACCGCCAGACCGTCGTCGCCCGCCACGACCAGGACCGGTTCGGCGCCCCAGGGCCGCAGCTCGCACGCGACCGGCTTCGGTGCGGAGGAGCGATCCCCACCGAATCGGGCGGCGTCGGGGCTGCGGAGGAGCTCGAGCAGGAAGGTCTCCAGGATGAGCCTCGACAGCATGTGGCCGAGCACGGCCCTGAGCGGGACCTTCGTCCCGCCGAGCCAGGCGATCTGCTCGTCGCCGTCGGCCGCCGCGGTGGCCTCGAGCACGACCCCGACGTTCGCCTCCACCAGCGACGCCAGGGCCCGGGGAGAACGCTCGGGCAGGAGCCTCAGGGCGAGCGCATTCAGGTCTCGGACGCGGTCGACGCTCGCCGTGGTCGCCATGTCGTAGAGCTCTCGCAGGTCGCCCGCGGGTTCTTCACCGGTGACGAACCAGGAGTCGATGATGCTGACCTCGTGGACGTGGGCGGCGACGTCGCCGACGCTCCAGGTTCCGACGGCACGGGCGTCGGCGTCGGGGTCGCCGACGGCCACGAGCAGCCGGGCGAAGCGGCCGGCCGTCTCGCCGAGGGCGCCGCGCAGTGCCAGCCATTGCGGCGAGCTCATGGAGGCTCCTGTCTCGATCGCGGAGGGTCTCCATAGCATAACGCGTGTCTTAATTAAGTACAAGCTGCAGGTAGGGACCTCCACGGGGCCGAGCAGCACCCGCAGGACGGCCTCGTGTCCAGCGCCGGGATCGCCGGTACCGTGGCCGGGTGGGAGTGGTCCGGCCGCTTCGGAGCGCCGGGGGGAGGAGATCGACGTGGCTCTCTTTGTGGTGCGCCACCAGCACGAGGCCCAGCGCTGCCCCGCCGAGGACCCCTCGCTCGGGGCGACCCTCCTCAACTACCTGAGCCGGCCCAACGTGGCCACTCACGGCGTCGACATCCGGGGCGAAGCGGTCGTCCAGGGCGAGCACACGATGTACCTGATCGTCGAGGCCGAGGACGAGGGTCGGATCCGTGGGTTCATGGAGCCGTTCGCCTCGGCGGGCACCGTCGACGTCTATCCCGCCTCGACGTGCGCCCGGGTGGTTGCCAACGGCGGGTGTACCTCGTCGCTCCCCGAGCTCGAGGACACCGTCCCGGTCGTGGAGCCCGAGGAGGCCTGCCACCACGCCATCGAGGCCGGCCTCGTCGTGCACCGGGCCCATCCGCTCAACTGCGAGACGTCGATCCCGGCGCTGATCGGCGGCGTGGTCATGCCCAACGCGCACTTCTACGTCCGCAACCACTTCCCGATCCCGGAGCTCGACCGGTCGGCCTGGCGCCTCGAGGTAGGCGGCCTGGTCGATCGACCGCTGGCCCTGACCTGGCGGGACCTCCAGCAGATGCCCTCACAGACTCTCGTCGTGACCCTGGAGTGCGCCGGGAACGGTCGGTCGGGCCTGGCACCACGGGTCGACGGCGAGCAGTGGGAGCTGGGCGCGGTCAGCACGGCGGAGTGGACGGGCGTGCCTCTCGTCGAGGTGCTCGATCGAGCCGGCGTCAAGGCGGGAGCCACCGAGGTGTTGTTCCGAGGTGCCGACCGGGGCGCGCTACCGGGACAACCCGGGACGGAGAGCTTCGAGCGCAGCTTGAGCGTCGACGACGCCCGGGGCTCGGACGCCCTCCTGGCCTACGCCATGAACGGCGTACCGCTCCCCGTGCAGCACGGCTACCCGCTGCGGCTCATCGTCCCCGGGTGGTACGCGGTGACATCGGTCAAGTGGCTCACCGAGATCGAGCTCATCGACCGCGCCTTCGCCGGCCACTTCCAGACCGGCTCGTACTTCTACGAGTGGCAGCGCGACGAGCAGGTCGTTCGGGAGCCGGTCACCCTGCAGCGGGTGAGGAGCATCATCACCGAGCCCACGGATGGTGATGAGCTGACCGCCGGAGACCTCGCGGTCCGCGGTGTCGCCTGGTCCGGGGCCGCGCCCATTGCCCGCGTGGAGGTGAGCATCGGAGAGGGACCGTGGCGTGAGGCCCGCCTCGTCGGCGACCGCCACCGCCACAGCTGGCAGTGGTGGGAGCTGATCAGCGGCGTCGAGCACTCCGGCGCGACGACGATTCGCGCCCGGGCCACCGACCTGGCGAGCCGGACCCAACCCGAGCAGGTGGAGTGGAACCGTCTCGGTTACGGGAACAACGCCATTCAGGAGGTGGCGGTCCAGATCGTCTAGTCGTGGCGGTTGCCGGCAGACCCCCGTGCGCCGTTCAGGCGAACTCGAAGTCGACCTGGGCCGATCTCAGGCCGAAGACGAAGGCGTTGGGCATCTCGACCGGTTGGGTCCCCGGCACGAGCCGCATGCCGTCGACGCGACGGACGAGCTCCTCGAAGAACACCCGGATCTCCATGCGGGCCAGCGCCGCCCCCAGGCAGAAGTGGGTGCCGAAGCCGAACGCCAGGTGGTCGTTGGGCTGGCGCGTGACGTCGAAGCGCTCGGGATGAGCGAAATGGCCTGCATCGCGATTGGCCGAACCGTAGAGCAGCACGAGCTGCTGCCCGGCACGAACCGGGTGCCCGGCGACCTCGGTGTCGACACGGGCGACCCTGCACATGTTGTGGATCGGGGTCACGTAGCGGATGAACTCCTCGGCGGCCACGGCCAGGTCGGCACCGCCCTTGAGCAGCTCCCACTGGTCCGGGTGGGCGATGAGGTTGAGCAACGTGCGGGCGATGACGGTGCGGGTCGTCTCGGCGCCCCCGTCCAGCAACAGGAGGCAGTCGGCGATGACCGTCTCGACCGACAACGGCTCACCGTCGATGTCGGCCCGCACCCAGATCGACATCACGTCGTCCGCCGGGCACCTGCCCCGGGTGGCGTGGAGCTCGGACGCGGCCTGGGCGAACTCCATGGCTGCGACCATGCCGTCCTCGTTCATGTAGCGGGGTCCGCCGCCAAGGACGATCGTCCGCTCGGACCAGGCCTTGAGCTCGGGCCAGCGCTCCTCGCCAAAGCCGAGCAGCCAGGCGATCGTCATGGCCGGCAACGGTGCCGCCAGGTCGCCCACGATCTCCGCCTGCCCGCCGTTCGCCTCGACGGCGTCGAACAGGTGGCCGACCGCAGCGCGCACGTGGTCCTCCCGGTCGGTGATGGCCCTGGGCGTGAAGCGACGCGACACGAGGTTGCGCCGCTTGTGGTGCACGGGGTCGTCGAGGCCGATCATGGCGGGGTCGGCCGGGATGTTCGGGCGGTAGCCCCCCTTGTCCTGATCGGAGCTGATGAAGACATCCTTGCGCTTCTCGACCTGAAGCACGTCGTCGTAGCGCGACACCCCCCACAGCTCGTTGGTGGCATCCCAGTACAGCGGCGCGTGCTCCCGCATCCACGCGTAGGTCGAATAGGGATCGCCGGCGTAGAAGTCGCCGTCGAGCAGGTCGATGTCTCGCGTCACTCTTGTTGCCTCTCCTCCAGGGTCAGCCGACGAGGCGCGCCGAGCCTACGCTGGTTGTCAGTCCGGGCTGGTATACTCGAACACACGTTCGCGCCCAGCGCTACGGTGCCACGGACCCCAGATCGGTGAAGCCCGACGGATCGTGGCGGCCGATGGTGGCGTGCTCGAAGAGACCCCAACCCTCCGCCCCGTCGCACGTTGCCCGAGCCACGTGGTCGATCACGCCGAAGGGCGTCCGCCCGACGATGGCGGGGTCGTTCAGGTCGTAGACGGCGCCCTCCACCCAGCCCGGCCCCCGCCACTGCCCGTGGCCCCAGTCGGGATCGCCTCCGTAGCCGGCCCCCACGTGGAGAGGGACGAACCCCAGGGTGTCGACCTCGACGGCCAGCGGCTTGCCGTCCCGCTGCTGGAGGTGGAGCGTGGCCCGCTCGGGGTGACGGGTGCCCGACCGGTAGGTGATGTCGACGCCCGGCCAGCCCAGCTGCTCGCATCGCCCGTCGGGCCACACCCGCACGGCATCGTTCAGCGTCCGGTACCCGTCGGGCTGCTCCTGCACGATCACGACGAGGGCGAAGTCCTCGAAGCGGAGCGGGACGTACAGCCACCAGAAGCCCTCGTTGGGCTGGTCCGCCGCTCGTCCCGGGGGCTCGGCCTCGCCCACGGGGCGGATCCCCCACGACCGGTCCCGCGAGCCGACCCACCGCTCGCCGTGGACGGCCAGCTCCTCGCCCCCCACCTGCAGCGTCCCGCTCCACGTGCCGAGCTGGGCGAAGCGCGAGGACTGGATGATGACCCGCGTGCCGCCCGCCCGCATGAGGTGGGGCTGCTCCTGCACGGCAGGAAACGATCCCTCCCACGTCAGGTCGCAGGCGATGCCGTGCTCGGCGGCGTCGCAGACCAGACGCAGACGGTGGAGCGGTTCCAGTACCTCGATCCGGTAGGGCCCGACGCGCTGGTCGAGACGATCGTCGGTGAGCGCGTCGGAGCAGTGCACCGCCCACTGCCGGTCGCCACGGCGCACGGTGACGTAGGCGTCGATGACACCGAGGTTGGGGTACACACCGAGACCGCTGATTAGGAAGACGTCGCCCGTTCGGTCGTGGGCGTTGAAGTAGCTCCGGTCGTAGAAGTTGCGGTCGCTGGTGCCGACGTGCTGCATCGACAGCGGCGTCTGGTGGATCGGGTACTCGTCGAGGGGAACGGGCATCTCACTCCCAGTACTTGCCGGCCAACATGCGTTCCAATGGCTCGCCGTTGCGAAGAAGCGCATCGACGTCGTCGGGCATCTCGATCTCGCCGAAGTGCACCTGTCGCAGACCCGTGCGCAGGAACACGATTGCCCACTGCACCGCCGCGTACGTGAGGTAGAAGTCGAGATGGCGCGGCGTGTGGCCGGTGATCGACTCGTACTGGGCGACGACGTCGTCCCGACGGAGGAAGTCCGGCATCCCGGGGAGGGCGAACTCGGCGGCGAGGTCCTCGAACGCCCGATGCGAGTACACGAGCCACGCCAGGTCGAGCTCGCGCGGCCCCAGCCCGGCCATCTCCCAGTCGAGCACTGCCACCGGGGCGAAATCACGGAACAACACGTTGCCCACGCGCGAGTCGCCCCAGCTGAGCACGGTGGGGCCCTCGTCCGTGGGGAGGTGGTCGTCCAGCCAGGCCAGTCCTCGTTCGATCAGCGCTGAGTGAAGGCCGGCGGCTGCGAACTCGTACCACGCGGCGCGGTCGGCGACGTGGCGCCGAAGCGCCGTGGAGCCGGACCGCTCGTAGCGGAGAAAGGCGAACGTCTCCTCCGGCCGGTCCATGCCGTGGAGCTGGGCCAGCACCTCGACGATCGACTGCTGCAGCCGGGAGCGATCAGCTGGCGACGCGTCGAAGAGCCAGCTGTCACCGAAGTTGTAGGGCATGACGTCCGGGGGGACCTGGCCCTCGACCCGGCCCATGACGAAGAACGGAGTCCCGAGCGCGGTGGCGTCGAGCTCGAGCCACCAGACCCGCGGCACCGGCACCGGGCTGTGCTCACCGACGAGGCGGATCACCCTGAACTGCCGCTCCATGTCGTAGGTCGGGAACACCGGCACGTCGACCCGATCAGGCGCAACCCTCGCCACGAGCTGTTCCGAACGCTCGCGCCCGTCCTCGGTCCATCGGGCCTCGAACAGCAGGGTCTCGGTCGAAACGCCCGTCGCCTCGGTGGGGTGGACCTCGGGCACGCTGGGCGCGCTGCCGGCGGGCAGCCGCCGGACCAACCAGGACTGCAGACGGCGCCGCACTTCCTCCGGGTCACGGCTCGAGCGTCGCAGCTCGGTGATCTCCGGGCCCCCCTGGGCCGGCTGCTCAGGCATCCCTGACCTCCTGCGGTCGCCAGCGGCCCTACGATGAGCGTCGTGGCGGACACTCTCCAATCCAACAAGGAGCTCGTGCGCCAGCTCGTCGAGCGGGGGTTCAACCAGGGAGATCTCGATGTGGTCGACGAGATCGTGGATCCCGGTGTGGTCACTCACAACCCGTTCATCCTCGACGCCCCGACCGGTCCCGAGTCTGTCCGCGGCGGCATCGCCATGATCCGCAGGTCGTTTCCCGACCTGCACGCCGACATGCTCGATCTGATTGCCGAAGGTGACCGCGTGGCCGTCTTCCTCCAACTGCGCGGGACCAACGAGGGTGACTACCGCCGCGGCGCGGCGACGAGGAGGGAGGGGAGCTTCCGGGCCTTCTTCATCTGGCGCGTGGCCAACGGCCGCCTGGTCGAGAACTGGGGCGTGGCCGACCGCTTCGCGCTCCTCCAACAGCTCGGCATCATCCCGTCGGACGACGACCTGGCGGACCGCATGCCATCGCCCGGCGCACCCGGGTGACCCGGGCCTACCGGGGCTGCAGGCCGCCGACCATCCGCACGATGGCGTCCTTGGCCGAGTCCGGGAACAGCCTGGCGATCAGGCCAGCCAGCTGCGCGTCCCGACCCACCAGATACCGCCCCCGCGGACGATCGGAGGACAGAGCGCGCGCGACGACCTGGGCCACCTGTTCGGGCGCTATGCCAGCGCGGTCCTGCTGGTCGAGGGACCGGCGCAGGCCGGTGATTGCGTCGCCGTAGAGGGAGCTGGCCTCGGCCGGCAGCAGCCGCTCCATCTCGTCGGCGTAGCGACGGCCCTTGTCCCAGATGTCGGTCTTCACCGCCCCGGGCTCGACGACGGCAACTCGCACGCCGAACGGGCGCAGCTCGTGACGAAGCGACTCGGCGATGCCCTCGATGGCGAACTTCGAAGCTGCGTACGGGCTCAGGAGTGGCGTGCCCACCCTCCCTCCGATGGAGCCGATGAACACGACCCGACCCCGGGCTCGCCGCAGCAACGGCATCATCGCCCTCGTCACGGCGACCTGGCCGATGACGTTGACTTCGAGCTGGGCGCGCCACTCGTCGAGCGGGAGGTACTCGATCGGACCCCCGTGGGCGACGCCGGCGTTGTTGACCAGCCCGACCAGGCCACGGCCATCGAGGCCGGCCTCGATCGACCGGTGGGCGGCGTCGATCGCCTCGGCGTCGGTCACGTCGAGGAGCACCGGGACGAGGCGGTCGCTTGCGGCCCTCCGGAGACTCTCGGCCGCAGCCTCGGTCCGGACGCCAGCGAAGACACGATGGCCGAGCCCGTCGAGGTGCAGGGCACACGCCCGTCCGATCCCGCTGGACGCGCCGGTCACGAGCACACCACCTGAAGCCATGGCTCAACCGTATCTCCGGCGAGGCCAGTGGACCCGGCCGCGGTGCGAGCGAGCTCCCGCCGCTGCGAACCAGGCGCCTTGCCAATCATGATCAACAGCGCGAGGCTGCGGGCGCCGGCGGAAGGGGGAACATCATGCCCAAGTACCTGATCGAGGCTGCGTTCACCGTCGAGGGAGCCAAGGGCATCCTCGCCAAGGGAGGCACCGTCCGGCGCAAGGCCGTCGAGGACGCAGCCAAGAGCGTCGGCGGCAGTGTCGAGTCGTTCTACTTCGCCTTCGGCGCGACCGACGCCATCGCGATCCTCGATCTGCCCGACCATGCCTCGGCGGCCGCGCTGGCCCTGAGCATCAGCTCGACGGGCAGCGTCGAGGCGGCGACGACCGTGCTGCTGACCCCGGAGGAGCTCGACGCGGCGGGCAAGAAGTCGCCCGCCTACCGGCCGCCCGGCGCCTGAGCGCGCCGAACGCCGGTCAGACGCTGGTCAAACGCCGTCAATTTGGCCCCACCGGGCCGTCAGCCCCTAGCCTGACGGGCGGTGGGTTCGGATCCCTTCCAGGTGCTCGGCCTCGGGCCTGATGCGAGCCTGGCGGAGGCTCGGGCTGCCTACCGGCGCCTCGCCGAGCTGTTCCATCCCGACCGGTTGCGGGGGATGCGACCCGAGGTCCAGGCCGAGGGCGCCCAGCGCATGCGGGAGGCGACCGAGGCCATGCGCACGATTCGGGACCACTACGACCGGCCGCTGGTCGCGCCCGGCCGCCGGGGCACCCCCGGCACCCGGGCGTCGGGCACCGCACAGCGCACGCGGGCGGCGGCGCCCGCACCGGCCAAGGAGCGGCCGCGGACGGTGCGCACACCACCGTCCGATGCGGCCACCGAGGCCATGGCCCACATCTACCACGTGCAGCTACGGTGCCTCGACGGTCCCGGTCTTCGGGTCAACTGGGGCGGGCGTCATGCGGCGGCGACCCTCGCGGCGCTCCGGCACGCCCACACCATCGACGGCCCGATCCGCCAGTTCGAGTGGGGCAGCTACGAGTGGGTGCTCGACGGCGCCGCCACGCGCCGTCTCCTCTGGCACGTCCTCGAAGGCGAGGAGTGGCGGCGCGAACCGGCCGAGGTCGACGACCTGAGCGCCGACCTGAAGGATCGCTGCTTGCCCGCTCGACGGGACAGTGCCGGCGCCGGCGCCGCCGTGGAGCTGGGCTCGCTGCTCGATGTCCTCGACGAGGCGCGGTGGTACTCGGTCACGGCCGAGGCGTACTGACCCACACGGCGCCGCGGACCACTCAGCCCACGAGGGGCCGGAAGGCGTTGGCGATCTGCTGATAGCCCTCGGCGTTTGGATGTTCGTTGGG
>VAWP01000042.1:33982-41569 GCA_005888295.1 Actinomycetota bacterium | reverse complement strand
GACGTCGCCGAACCCCGGCAGGTTCGTCATGTTCGAGAAGGGCTCGTAGGTCGAGAAGGCGCCCGCCACACCAGCGGTCCGGACGTCGGACGTCCGGTGGATGGAGCGGAGGGCGGTGTTGAACTCCCGCAGGAACTCGACGCTCTCCTGGGCGAGGGTCTGCCCCGCCGGACCGTCGAGCCACTCGGCGAGGAACGGGTCGAAGAGGTTCATGGCGACGATCTTCATCTGCGGGCCACCCGCGTCACGGAGCTGTCGGAAGATGTCCGGCAGCTCGTTCTCCACCGTCGCCACCTCGTCGAGCAGGCAGCCGGGGTCGACCTCGCCCTCGCTCGAGACGCAGTGCTCGAAGTTGTTGGCGCCGAGCTCGACGGTCACGAAGGCGATCGAGCTCTGGTTGGCGCGGATGAACGAGGTGGCGGCGGCCAGCTGCGAGCCTTGGGCGTACGTGCACGTGCCGCCCTTGATCGCGGAGTCGGTCGTCTCGCCCGAGCACCCCAGCTTCACGAGCTGCAGGCTCGGCATGCTGGGGCGAACGTCGTTGTAGAGGAGGTCCGGGTAGCCCTGGTTCGTCGCCACGCTCTGGCCGGACGCGTTGGGCTGCACGCCCTCGGCGTACGAGTCGCCCACCGACACGTAGTAGGTCGTGCTGGCGCTGGGCCGCGTCGTCGAGGTCGTCGTGGTCGGCGAAGAGGCGGACGAGGAGCAGGCGCCGAGCAGGGCCGCAACGAGGACGAGAGCCGTCAGCCCCAGCACCCGGGCCCGGGCAGCTCCCCAGCGCCGCCCTCGCCTCGTCCCGTACCCCGCCATGTCCGAGGTTTCATAGTACCGACGGGACCCGACGAACCGTGGGCACCTGTGATGAGCTGGTCGGGTGAAGCACCTCTACCTGCTCAGACACGGCAAGTCGAGCTGGGACGACCCCGACCTGGCCGACGCCGACCGACCACTCGCGCCTCGCGGCGTTCGCGCCCTGGCCCGCATGAGGAAGTACCTGAAGGAGGAGAAGATCAGGCCGGACCTGGTGATCTGCTCGCCCGCGCGCCGGACCCGCCACACGTTGGCCGAGGTCGAGCCGGTCCTGGGGCGGGACGTCACCGTCCGGATCGAGCCGGCGGTGTACGAGGGCGGCGCCGGCGCGCTCGTCGACCTGATCGGCAGCACCCCCGACTCCGCGTCGTCGATCATGCTGATCGGGCACAACCCGTCTCTCCAGGACCTCGCCGTGTCGCTCGTCGTCGCCGGCGACCCGGCGCTCCTGGCCCGTCTGGCCGAGAAGTTCCCGACCGGTGCCCTGGCCGTCATCGGTGTACCGCTCGACGCCTGGCGTGACCTCGGCGAAGGGAGCGGGAGGCTGGAGGAGCTGGTCCTGCCCCGAGAGCTGGGCTGAGCTGGGCTGAGCCGTCTGGGCATGTCGTCCCGTGCATCCGTTCCAGCCCTGATGGACGATACTGAGCCATGGTCGGTGTGGTGCTGGCCGTGCTCCTCGCGTTGGCCTCGGTCGCTACCGCGGCGCCCGCCGGAGCGTCCTCGGCGGGACCCTACGCCCCACCCGACCGCCCCGGTCCGCCGCTGGACGTTCCCCCGGCCGACCTCAGCGCCAGCCTGACCTGCACGGGCAACGTCGTCGCCGCGACCCGGGAACCAGTGCTCCTGGTGGCCGGTACCGCCCTCACCCCTGCGTCCAACTTCTCGTGGAACTACGAACGGGCGTTCACCCGGCTCGGACTTCCCTATTGCGCCGTGACGCTTCCGGACCGCGAGATGGCGGACATCCAGACCGCGGGTGAGTACATCGTCCACGCCATTCGGGCGATGCACCAGATGTCGGGGCGCAAGGTCGACATCCTCGGCTTCAGCCAGGGCGGCATGGCGCCGCGGTGGGCCTTGCGCTTCTGGCCCGACACTCGTCCACTGGTCGACGACCTCGTCGGCATCGACCCGTCGAACCACGGCACCCTCGACGCCAACGGAGCGTGCACACCGTCATGTGCTCCGGCCGTATGGCAACAGCGAAGCGGTTCCCACTTCCTCGCCGCCCTGAACAGCGCCGCCGAGACGTTCGCCGGCATCTCCTACACGGTCGTCTACAGCCGCGACGACGAGGTCGTGGTCCCCAACTTCGACGCATCGGGCAGCTCGTCGCTGCACACTGGCGCCGGCGCCGTCGTCAACGTCGCCGCCCAGCAGATCTGTCCGACCGATCTCTCCGAGCACCTGGCCATGGGGTCCTACGACGCCGTCGCCTACGCCGTGGCCGTCGACGCCCTCACGCACCCCGGGCCCGCCGACCCCGCCCGCGTGCCGAGGTCGGTCTGCGCCACGCCGTTGCAGCCGGGAGTGGACCATCTCAGCTTCCCCACCGACTACGCCGCCTACGCGGTGGGGGCGGTCACCGTGGTCGCGACGCACCCCCACACGCCGACCGAGCCGGCATTGGCGCCCTACGTCTGGGCACGTCCGCCTCCGACGCCCTGAGGGCAGCCCCTGCCCCCCGGTCGAAGTGCTCCACGGTTAGCGTCTGGGCGATGCTGCCGCCGACCCGGCGTTTCCTCGCGGTGGCTGGGGTGCTGGCGGTCGCCCTGTCGGCCTGCTCGGGGGGCGGCTCACGGGCTGTCCCTCCGTCCGTGCGGTCGCGGCCTGTGTTCGATGCCGGCTACGTCGTCTCCTCGGGCCGGTAGGAGGTGGCCAACAGGACGCCGGCGTTGCCCAGGCCCAGGGCGGCGGCGGCCAGCGCCCACCCGAGGCCCGTACGTTGCCGGCCGCGCAGGTGATCCCACGAGATGCGCCCGTAGCCGAGTGACGCGAGGGCGGCGGCCGCCGTGCCCACCACGGCGACGTACTCCCATCCCCCCTTGAAGATGAAGAACCCCTTCCCTCGGTGGTCGGTCGCCGCAGCCGTCGTCATCAGGCCGATGACGGCGGCGGCCGGGAGGGGGTTGAGGGCGCCGACGGTGATGAGCGCGCCGGCGCCGATCTCGGTCGTGGCGGCCAGGCGGGCGTGGACCCAGGCCGGTCGCAGGCCCAGGCCGTCGAACCACTTCGTCGTCCCCTCGAGACCGCCGGAGCCCTTCACCTTGTTGTAGCCGTGCGTGATCAGCATCGGACCCAGGGCGAGGCGGAGCAGGAGCGCCGGGATGTCGGCGTGAGGGTGAGAGACCCTCCCCTTGCGCACGTGATCTCTCCTTCTCGTCGGGCCGACCTCCCGGGCCGGCCGTGTCGTCGGGCCGACCTCCCGGGCCGGCCGTGCCACTCTCGGATGCGCCGGTCAGGCTACACCGGCCCTGCGTCGACAGAGCCCGCCCCGGAACCGGGCCTGGGCAAGACTGAGGCGATGCGCCTCCCCGCCTCCTGCCTGGTCGTGCTCGTCGGGCCGTCCGGCGCCGGCAAGTCACGATGGGCGGCCGAGAACTTCCGGTCGGACCAGATCGTGGCGTCCGACGACCTCCGCGCCCTCGTCGGCACCGGCGATCACGACCAGCGGGCGGGCACCGACGCCTTCGACGTCCTCGATCTCGTCCTCGAACGCCGCCTGGCGCGGCGTCTGTTGACGGTGGTCGACACTCTCGGTCTGGATCCCGGTCGTCGCCGAGCGTACGTCGAGCGGGCCCACCACCACGGTATGCCCTGCCACGCCGTGCTCTTCGAGACCCCTGCCGAGATCTGCCGCGCGCGCAACCGGGCGCGGCCCGAGCCGGTGCCGGCGAAGGTGCTGACTGCCCAGTTGGCCGCCCGCGACGACGCGGCCGCGCAGATGGGCGCCGAGGGTTTCGACGGGGTCCACACAGCGGAGCCGGTCGAGGTCGTCCCGGCCGAGCTCGTCGACGCCCCTGTTTCGGCCGCCCGCCAGCGGACGACTCCCCTGCACCTCGACTTCGGGCTGCAGCTGTCGAGCTTCACCCGTCAACCGGCGGGTACGGCGCTCGCCCCGTGGTTGGCCGAGATCGCCGCCACCGCCGAGGCCGTCGGCTTCTCCAGCATCTGGGTGATGGACCACCTGTTGCAGATCCCCCAGGTGGGCCGGCCCTGGGACGACCTGCCCGAGGCCTGGACGACGCTGGCGTGGCTGGCGGCCCACACCCGCACGGCGAGCCTGGGCACCCTGGTCACGGGTGTGACGCTTCGCAATCCGGCCCACCTGGCCAAGATCGTCGCCACGCTCGACGTCCTCTCCGCCGGGCGCGTCGTGTGTGGCCTGGGAGCCGCGTGGTGGGAGCACGAGCACCACCTCTACGGCTGGAGGTTCCCGCCGCTCGCCGAGCGCTACGCGCTCCTCGAGGACACGCTCCAGCTGCTCCCGCTCATGTGGGGTCCGGGCTCACCGTCCTTCACCGGCAAGCTGATCAGCGTGACAGAGACCGTGTGCTACCCGAGGCCGCTCCAGGAGCGCGTGCCCATCCTCGTCGGGGGCTCGGGCGAGCGGACGACCCTGCGGCTGGCGGCAACGTACGCGGACGCCTGCAACCTGCGGGGCGATCCCGCTACCGTGCGGCACAAGACCTCGGTCCTCGCCGAGCACTGTCGCCACGTGGGGCGTGACCCGGCGCAGGTCCGGGTGACCCACCTGTCCACGGCCCTGGCCGCGCCCAACCGTCGCGAGCTGCGATCGGCGCTGGACCGCCACCGGCCCCGTTCGGCCACGCCCGAGGAGACCGGCCAGCGGCTCGCCGCCGGCACCGTCGAGGAGCAGGTCGGGCGCTATCGGGACCTGGCCGAAGCCGGCGTACAGACGGCGATCGTGTCGCTTCCCGACGTGGCCGCGCCGGGCGCCCTCGAGGCCTTCGGGCAGGTGATCGCCGCCTTCGCAGGGCGACGTCGGGGGGCGGCGCTCTAGCCGCCGAGCTCCGCCAGCAGCGGCTTGGCGTAGGCGACCCGGCCCGTCAGCGTCGCCGGATCGCCAGTGCACAAGGCGAGCGCGGCGTCGGTCATGCATTCGACGGGCTCGACCGCCTCCGGCGGCACGATGCGGTCGAGACCGTGGTGGACCACGCCGGGCGTCGCCACCAGCCCCGAGGGCGACAGGACGTTGACGGCGATGCCGTCGTCGTAGGCCTCGGCGGCCAGACCCGTCGTGAACCGCTCGAGCGCCGCCTTGCACATCCCGTAGACGGTGCCGCCGCGCAGGCCCTGCCGGTACGGCGGGCCCTGGGGATGACGGGCGGCGCCCGAGGAGATGTTGAGGACCCACCCCCGGCGACGGGTGCGCATCCCGGGCATCACCACCTGGGCGAGCTCGAACGGGGCGCGGACCTGCACCTCGAACATCAGCCGGTAGTGGCGCTCGTCGAAGTCCTCCACGGGCTCGAAGAAGGTGACGGCGGCGTTGTTGACGAGGACGTCGATCGGTCCCAGCCGTTCCTCGACGGTGGTGACCAGCGATCGCCGGTCCTCCTCGCGGGCGAGGTCGGCGGCCACGGCAATGGCGGTGCCACCCGACTCGGTGATCGATCGCACCGTGCCCTCGATGCTGCCCGGTAGCTGATGGTCCCCCTCGGCCACGGTCCGGGCCGAGACGCCGACGGCCGCGCCTTCGGCCGCGAACCGGCTGGCGATGGCCTCACCGATCCCCCGGCTGGCCCCCGTGACCACTGCGACCCTCCCGGTCAGCGCCCCCATCGCTCAGGCACCCGTCATTCGCTCGGGCCGGCCTCCCGGGCCGGCCTCGGCGCTTCGCGCCTGTGGCTGCTCCTCGGGCCGGCCTCCCGGGCCGGCCTCGGCGCTTCGCGCCTGTGGCTGCTCCTCGGGCCGGCCTCCCGGGCCGGCCTCGGCAACGAGCGCGGGCACGACGTCGTCCAGGGCGGCCGGCTCCCACCGGGCACCGTGGTCGACGCCCGGTCCCCGTTCCCACCCCCTGGCGACGGCGATGCGACCGCCACCGACGAGGAACACCTGGCCGGTGACGTCGCGCGAGGCCGGACCGGCCAGCCAGGCGACGAGCGGGGCCACGTTCTCGGGCGCTCGGTCGTCCCACTCCCCCGGCGGCGGTGCGGGCCGGCCGCCGAGGTGCTCGGTCATCCTGGTGCGTGCCCCTGGCGCGATGGCGTTGACGGTGACGCCGTAGCGGGCGAGCTCCTTGGCCGCGATGATCGAGAACGTAGCAATCCCGGACTTTGCCGCCCCGTAGTTGCTCTGACCGGGATTGGCGAAGAGCCCGGAGGTCGACGAGGTGCTGATCACCCGGGCGTCTACGGGACGCCCGGCCTTGTGCTCGTCCCGCCAGTAGGAGGCGGCCCAGCGTGTGGGGGCGAACGTGCCCTTGAGGTGCACGCGAATGACCGCGTCCCACTCCGCCTCGGTCATGTTGAACAGCATGCGGTCGCGCAGGATGCCGGCGTTGTTGACGACGACGTCGAGGCGGCCGAAAGCACCGATCGCAGTCTCGACGAGCCGCCGTGCGCCCTCCCAGTCGGCGACGTCGTCGGTGTTGGCCACCGCCTCGCCCCCCAGGGCCAGGATCTCGTCGACGACACCTTTGGCCGGACCGACGTCCGCGCCCGTCCCGTCGACCGAGCCGCCCAGGTCGTTCACGACGACGCAGGCGCCCTGTCGGGCCAGCTCGAGCGCGTGTCCCCGACCGACCCCCCGTCCCGCGCCCGTGACGACGGCCACCCGGCCCCGGCAGATGTCGCTCATCTCGACGTCCTCCTTCTCGGCGTCAGGCAGGCTCGAACTGCGCCAGGTGACGGCCGTCGGAGAGCGGCTGCCAGGTCAGCCCCACGGCCATTCCCACCGTCACCGCGTCGGGCTCGCAGCCGACGATGTTCGTCATGATCCGAACGCCCTCGGTGAGCTCCACCAGGGCGACGGCGTACGGACCGGCAGCAGGGTCCCGCATCGGCCCCGGCCGGTGCTGGACGCTCACCGCGTGGACCTCCCCGGTGCCCGAGGCCTCACGCCACTCGATGGCATCACCCAGGCACCGGGGACAGACCTCGCGCGGATACCAGAACGGTCGCTCGCAGGCCACACACCAGGGAAGGAGCAGCCGGCGCCCTCGTGTGGCGTCCCAGAACCTGGTGGATGCGTCCGACACCGGCGGCTCGAACAGCGCCGTCATCTGGTCGAACCCGTCCCCAGCACGATCGTGCCCATCGTGGACAGCACCCCGCCAGAGCCGTGGGCCACCGCGATCTCGGGGCCGCTCAGCTGGCGCTCACCACACTCCCCGCGCAGCTGGCGGACCGCCTCGACGACGAGGAACATGCCGTACTGGCCGGGGTGTGTGTACGAGAGGCCGCCGCCGTTGGTGTTCGTCGGAAGCGACCCGCCCGGTCCGAGCCTGCCGCCCTCGACGAACGAGCCGCCTTCGCCTTTGGGGCAGAAGCCGAGGTCCTCCAGGTGCAACAGAGCCGTGATCGTGAACGAGTCGTAGGCCATGAGCAGGTCGACGTCGTCGGGCTTGACGCCCGCCATCTCGAAAGCAGCGGGGCCCGAGCGCGCCCCCGGCGTCGTGGTGAGGTCGGGCATCTGGGAGATCATCTGATGGTCGCCGAACGTGGCCGCGCCGAGCACGTAGACGGGCGGCTTGGCCAGGTCCTGGGCGCGCTCGGCCGACGTCACGACGAAGGCGCCTGCGCCATCGGTGAC
>VAWP01000042.1:33385-33970 GCA_005888295.1 Actinomycetota bacterium | reverse complement strand
CGAGGCCAGCACGTCGTCGATCGTGATCGGGTCCCGGTAGCGGGCACGGGGATTCGTCGCCGCCCACCGCCGGGTGTCCACCGCGATCTGGGCCAGCTGCTCCGAGGTGGTGCCGTACGAGGCCATGTGCCGGCTCGCCGCCAGCGCGTAGGCGCCCATCGGCATGGCGAGCCCGTACGGCATCTCCCACTCGGCCATCGGGTTCGGGCCCGGGAACGGTGGGCCGCCGCGCTGGCCGCCACGGCCACGCCGACGGTCGCTCCGGGGGGTGGCGGCGTAGACGCTGACGACGACCTCGCACAGGCCGGCGGTGATGGCGGCTGCCGCGTGCTCGAGGTGCAGCTCGTAGCTCGAGCCACCCACCATCGTCCCGTCGACGTAGCGAGGGTGGACGCCGAGATACTCGGCCAGGCCCGTCGCCATGCCGCCGTAACAGATGCCGTCGACGTCACTGAGCGCGAGCCCGGCGTCGTCCAGGGCTTCGCGGACCATGGCCGCCTCGAGCGCTCGACCGTGCCGGTCGAGCTCTCCGGTCGGTGAGACGGCGTCGGCGACCCCCACGACCGCCGTCCGGCCCCGCAGTGT
>VAWP01000042.1:0-33355 GCA_005888295.1 Actinomycetota bacterium | reverse complement strand
TTCGCTGCGACCTGCGCGGGCGATGTGGCGCCGGCGATGATGGACCCGATGGCGGGCTGGGCCGCCAGCCAGGCGAAGGCGAGCTCGAGGACAGAGTGGCCCCGGTCCTCGGCGAGCTTCGTCAGTGCCTCGACGGTGTCGAAGTGTCCATCGGACAACACCTTGGCGGCACGCTCACCGGGCAGCATCGACAGCCGCGTGCCCGCCGGCGGCGGCTCACCCCTCCGGTACTTCCCGGTCAGCAATCCGTTCGCCAGCGGGAAGTAGGGCAGCAAGGACAGTCCGTTCCTTTCGACTGCCGGGATCACGTCACGCAGCGGACCCCGCTCCAACAGGCTGAACTCGTTCTGTGCGCTCACGAACCGAGCCCAGTCCTTCTCGCTCGACAGCATCGCTGCCGCATCGATCTGCTGGCCCGAGAAGTTGCTGTTCCCGATCGCCCGGACCTTCCCCTGGCGCACGAGCCCGTCGAGAGCATCCTGGGTCTCCTCGATCGGAACTGTGGCGTCCGGCAGGTGCTGCTGGTACAGATCGAGATAGTCGGTGCGCAGCCGGCGCAGGCTTCCGTCGACCGCCTCGGCGATCCAGCGGGCGCTGGCGCCACCACTGCGACCGTCGTCGCCGAGCGGGGCACCGAACTTCGTTGCGATGATCACCTGGTCGCGACGACCGACGAGCGCGCTCCCGAGGAACTCCTCGGACTTCGTGCCGCCGTAGATGTCGGCGGTGTCGAAGAAGGTGATCCCGGCGTCGAGGGCGGCGCCGACCACGGCCACGGACCGCTCCTCGTCGCAACGCATGCCGAAGTTGTTGCATCCCAATCCGACCAGGCTGACCTCGAGAGGCCCGACCGACCGCGTCGGCATCACACTCATCCCGGGTCCGCTCCCTTCCGCTTGGCCAGCTCCTCGATCCCGCCGACGACCAGGGCCACGTAGGTGTCCTCGAGGAGCGCGGCGTGCTCGCGCGTCGGTCGTCGGCGCCACTGGGCCAGCACCGTCTCGATGGCGCCCAGGAGTATTGCGACACCCGCCCTGGCCCGCCGCTCGTCGAGGCCGAACTGGCGAACGGCCCGGCGACCGAAGTACCGCAGGGTGGTCCGATCGCGACGCCGCTGCTCCTCACGACTGGCGCGGCTGCGAAGCCCGGCGGAACGCAGCGCGGCCAGCGTCGCGCCGCGGCTGGCCTGGGCGCGCAGGGCGCCGTGAATGAGGGCGCGAAACATCTCCTCGACCGTGTCGGCCGCTTCCACGTCGGCGGCCAGCTCGGCGTGCAGGAGACCGGCTTCTCGCTCGTAGAGCGCTGCCAGCAGCTCGCCGCGGTTGGCAAAGTGCTTGTAGACGAGCGGGCGGCTCACGCCCGCTCGCTCCGCGACGCTCTCCATCGACACCGCGTCCACGTCGCCGGCAGCCAGCAGGGCGTCGGCGGCATCGAGGATGGCGTCGCGCCGTTCCTCGCGGCCCAGCCGGGCCGGCTCGAGCGGCTCGGCCTCGAGGGGTCGCCGACCTGCGCTCGTCTGGGTGGCCGCCCGGCTCATGGTGGCAGTATGTCACCGATCTCACGACCCGCGTCCAGGAGGTCGGGACGTCGAGACCGGTCTCTTGCGCGTCGTGCAGCCGGGGTGTCACTATGTCACCACACGGTGACAGATTGACACTTGGGGCACTGGGGGCCGTATGACCTACGCCGGGCAGCGGACGATCCTTGACGCCGACAGCCACGTCATGGAGCTCGCTGACTTCCTCGACGACTTCATCGATCCCGCCCAGCGGGACCGTCTGCGGCGACGGGAGATGGAGGCACTGGCGCCGGTGCTGGGAGACGCCCTGGCCACGGCCGACGCCCGCCGGTCGGACCCGACGAAGGCGGCGCTGGCCGAGGAACGACTGCTGACCGACAAGGGATGGCACGCCATGGGCGGGTTCGATCCCACCGAGCGCAGCCGTGTGCTCGACCTGCTCGGGTTCCGGGGCCAGCTGGTGTTCGCCACCTTCGCCACCAACATGTTCGCCGGGCGGGACGTCGATCGCCTCTACGCGGGCGCCTCGGCGCAGAACCGAGCCATGGTCGAGTTCTGCTCGGGCGACGAGCGCCTCCTCGCCGTTGCCTACGTCCCCCTGGTCGATCCTCTTCGAGCCCCTGCCCTGGCGACCGAGGCGATCGAGGCCGGCTGCGCGGCCATCATGGTCCCTTCGACGGCCGCCGGGTCCCTCGCCCCCACCCATCCCGACCTCGATCCCTTCTGGGACCTGGTCGCCGAGGCCGACGTCCCGTTCGTGCTGCACGTGGGCGGTGGCGGGCGCCTGCTCGACCCGGCCTTCCACAACAACGACATGCCGGTCACCGACCACCTCGGCGGCGGCGAGAACGTGCGCTCGAAGGACTTCCTCGCCATCCACCACTCACCCGAGCTGTTCCTCGGCGCGCTCATCTTCGACGGTCTGTTCGATCGTTTCCCCAAGCTGCGAGGCGGGTGCATCGAGCAGGGCGCCGGGTGGGTCGTGTCCTGGATCCGCCACTTGGACTACGGCCAGCGTGCGTTCCGTCGTACCGAAGAGCCGCTTCGGCGGCTCGAGCACAAGCCGTCCGACTACGTGCGCCGACACCTCAAGTTCACGCCCTTTCCCGGGGAGCCGGTGGGTTGGATGATCGAGCAGACGGCACCGGAGCTGTTCATGTTCTCCACCGACTACCCCCATCCCGAGGGTGGACGGGATCCACTGGCCAAGTTCGAAGAAGCCCTCACCTCTGCGACTCCGGCCGATCAGGATCGCTTCTACTTCCGGAACATGGAGGAGCTGCTCTCTGGCCACGACCGGGGGAAGGCAGGACATGAGGTGACCTCATGACCGACGGCCGCGACATGCTCGGTCGGTAGGGGCAGCTCGATGGCCCATCCGCAGGCACCCGCTCCTGTCGGCGACGTCGGCGGAGAAGGCACCGGCGCTGAACCGACGCCACCGGGCTCCTTGACAGAGACCACCAACCCAGATATGCAAGTTCCACGACTGGGGAACGAGAAGCTGCTGGGTGTCTGTCGGCTGGGTCCTCTCGACCCCTGCTCTCCGCGTGCCGCTCCTCGGTGGCCGAAGCGGCTCGCACTCCACGGGCATCAGCTGACCACGTTCGAGCGCCTGAGCCGAGGGGGTCCGCGTGGGTAACACACTGAGAGATCAGGAGGAGGCACTGGCGCGGGTCACGGACCCGTTCGCGCAGAGCGCGCTCAGGCTCGCCTACCACGTGCGGCGGTACGCGCTCCTGTACGTGTGCGGGGCGCTGGGCGCTCTGGCTCTGGGCCTCTTCCCCACGGTCTCGGGCGGGGAGCTGGGCGGCCACCTGGCCGCCGGTGGCGCATCGAACCAGTACGGGAACGCCGGTCAGTTCCAGGCCGGCACCTCGGCCGGCGCGGGCGGCCTCACGGCCGCAGGGCCGGGCGCGGCTTCGGCAGGGCCCGCGGCGTCGTCGGTCGCGTCATCCGCCGGTCCCACCTCCGGTGCGGGAGTAGGCGGAGTCCAGGTCGGCACGGGCGTCACTCGCGGCGGGTTCCCGTGCAAGCCGGGTGTCAACCAGCTGCCCTTCTCCCAGTACGCGGCGCCGTGCGAGGCCCAGTTCACCGGCAACAACGGGGGGGCGACTTACAACGGGGTGACGCCGAGCGCGATCACCGTTGCCATCCGGCACACCTCGGACGCCAACGGCGCCAACGCCCAGGCTGCCAATGCCCAGATCGAGGCTGCGGGTGGCCAGAGCTACGACACCGTCCGGGGCTACACCCAGAAGATCGTCGACTACTTCAACAAGACCTTCGAGTTCTACGGCCGTCAGATCAAGCTCGTCGACTACAACGGCCAGGGGAACAACACCAAAGAGCTGCTGGGCCAGGACCAGGCGGGTGCCTGCGCCGACGCCGACCAGGCCGCCACCAGCGTCCACGCCTTCGGCGACGTCAACTTCGAGATCAACGAGGAGCCCGACCCGTTCTCGCAGTGCGCCGCCCGTTACCACCTGTACGTGCCCCACGGCTCGGCCTACTTCCCCGAGTCCGACTTCCAGCAGCTGGACCCGTACGTGTGGAACATCGCCATGAACTGCCAGCTGATCTCCCAGGAGTCGGCCGAGTTCATCGGCAAGCAGCTCGCCTTCACACCCGCCAAGTGGGCGGGCAACGACGGCGCCCTCAACATGGCCAACACCCAGCGCAAGTTCGCCACGTACGTGCCCAACAACGCCGGCTACCAGGACTGCGTGGCGCTCGCCAAGTCGATCGACCAGAACCAGTACCACATGTCCCAGAGCCAGTCGGACCAGTACAACTACTCCCTGGACATCTCGACCTTCCCCCAGGACGCCCAGCGGGCGATCGTCCAGTTCTCCTCCAACCACGACACCACCGTGATCCTGGCCTGCGACCCCATCTCGCCGATCTTCCTCACCCAGGACGCCTCCCAGCAGAACTACCACCCGGAGTGGATGCTCAACGGCGTGGCCCTCACCGACGAGGACAACTGGGCCCAGCTCTGGACCCCGTCGGAGGTGAACGGCCACCTCTTCGGCCTCTCCCAGAACGGCTCCACCCAGATCGCCCTCGATCCCAACGGGGAAGCGGGCCAGGCCCTGAAGGCGGCAGGCGTGCCCCTCAACCCGAGCTCGGTGCTCGACTACCTGCAGCTGCTCACCATCGCCGACCAGATCCAGGCGGCCGGCCCGACCCTCAACCCGCAGAACCTCGCAGCAGCGACGCACCGGCTCCCGGTCGAGGGCGGGCCGACGGGCATGGCCGGCACGTGGCACTGGGGTTCCACGCACACGGCGATCATCGACTCCCGGGAGATCTACTGGAACGGCTCGAAGCCGTCGCCGGCAAACAACAAGCAGGGCACCTATCTCGAGATCTACGGCGGAAAGCGCTTCCAGGTCGGCCAGTTCCCGAGCGGCCAGCCGCCCTTCTACCCATGAGCACGGCTGTATGAGCTCCTCGACGGCCTCCGAGGGAGGCATCGGGCTGCCAGGCATGCTCCGGGGCAGCGCAGCTGGTAGGACCGTGAGCTGGCTGGCCGGAGCGCTCGTCGTCTGGTTCCTCTGCGCCAATCTGCTTCCCCACGGCGCACCAACCGGCGTCGTCCTCTCCGGCATCGTCTTCGGCGCCATCAACTCACTGGTGGCGATCTCGATCGTCCTCGTGTACCGGGCCAACCGGGTGATCAACTTCGCCGCCGCCGAGTTCGGAGCGGTGGCGGCCGTGCTCGCCATCGAGCTCCACATCCAGGTGCACCTCAACTACTTCCTATGCATCCTGACCGGGCTCGTCGTGTCGGCCGCCCTCGGCGCCGTCACCGAGATGACGATCCTGCGCCGCTTCGGCAACGCTCCTCGCCTGATCGTCGCCGTGGTGACCATCGGCCTGGCTCAGATACTCAACGGCCTCAGCGTGGTCATCCCCACGGCCTGGTCGAACGGGAACAACCAGGGGAGCTTCACCACACCGTGGACCGCCCACTTCACGATCTCGCCCGTCGTGTTCAACGGCAACTACCTGCTGGCCATCGTGGTGGTGCCGGTCGTGCTCGGCCTGCTGGTGTGGTTCCTCCGCTACACCAGCTACGGCGTCGCCATCAGGGCGGCGGCGGACAACGGCGAGCGGGCGAAGCTGCTCGGACTTCCGGTGCAGCGTCTCTCCACCATCGTGTGGACGATCACGGGCGTGCTGTCGGCGCTGGCCGTGCTGCTGCGGGTGCCGATCCTCGGCTTCGGCTCGTTCACCAGCGTCTCGAGCGGCGGGCCCGATCTCCTCCTCCAGACCCTGACCGCGGCCGTCATCGCCAGCATGACCAGCCTGCCGGTGACGTTCGCCGCAGCCATCGGGCTCGGTATCGCCGAGCAGCTGGGCGCCTGGACGTTCCAGAACGCCACCTTCGTGGACGCGGCCCTGCTGGTGATCATCCTCGTGGCTCTGCTCGTCAAGCGTGACCGGCTCACCCGCGCCGCCGACACGGGCATCAGCACCTGGCAGAACATCCGCCAGGTGCGCGACGTACCACCCGAGATGGCGAGCCTGCGGGAGGTGGCCGTCGGCCGGCGCGTGATCAAGCTCGGGCTGCTCGTGTTCGCGCTCGCCCTGCCCTTCCTCATACCTCCAGCCCGCACGCAGCTGGCGGCGCTCGTGCTGATCTACGGCGTCGTCGCCGTATCCCTGGTCGTGCTGACGGGCTGGGCCGGCCACATCTCGCTCGGCCACGTCGCCTTCATGGGCTTCGGGGCCGCCACGACGGGCATCCTCGTCAGCCGGCACGGCATCGACCTGTTCGTCGCCCTCGCCATCGGGGGGCTGGTGGCAGGGGGGATCGCCGTGGTCATCGGCATTCCCGCCCTGCGTATCAGCGGCTTCTTCCTCGCCGTCGTCACCCTCGCCTTCGCGGTCACCTCGGCCAACTACTTCCTCGTGCCTCGGTACTTCCCCTGGTTCGACCCGACCGATGCGATCAACCGGCCGGCCTTGTTCGGCAAGATCTCCATCGTCAGCGACCGCCAGATGTACTTCGTGTGCCTCGTGGCCCTGGCCCTGGCCCTCGCCGCGGTGAGGGGGTTGCGCAACAGCCACGCCGGGCGGGCGCTGATCGCCAGCAAGGAGAACAGGCTGGCGACGCAGTCGTTCGCCATCGACACCACGAGGATCAACCTGGTCGCCTTCGCCGTGTCCGGCGCCATCGCCGGCATCGCCGGCGGTCTCTTCGTCATCCACCAGCAGTCGTACAACTTCGGTTCCTTCAACGCCGAGGCCGGCCTGCAGTTCTTCACCATGGCCGTCATCGGCGGCCTGGGCTCCATACCTGGAGCGGTGCTGGGCGCGGTCTACGTGTACGGAAGCCAGTACCTCCTACCCCCGGGGTGGGACTTCGTCGCGACCGGCTTCGGGATCGTCTTCCTGCTCATGTTCCTTCCAGGCGGCCTCGGCGAGCTCGTCTTCCGCGCGCGCGACGCGGCCCTGCGCCGGATCGCGGCCCGTCGCGGGCTGATCGTTCCCAGCCTGCTCGCCGACGCCCGGGTCGACGCGCCCCCGGAGGGCGAGCCTTCTGCGTCGCTGGAGACCGGCCTGGTACGGACGGCCTCGGGTCGTGACGGTCCGGCCCGCACAGCGCAACCGCAGGAGCCCTCGTTCGGAGAGGGCGACGGAACGGAAGACGCCGACGGCGAGGCCGGCGATCCTGCGGCCGTCGGTCGCTCGACCCGGCAGTCGACGCGCCAGCGTGTGCTCACTGCTCCGGAGGAGGCGGGCCGGTGAGCGACGCCGAGACCTTCGAGCGGATCCCACCCCCGACGAGCGACCACCCCGGGCCGAGCCCCACGCCTCCCGGGCGGGTCCGACGGTTCGTCAGCGTCGCCGGCCCTGCGGGCATGGTCCCCCTCGTCGTCCTGATCCTCCTCGCCTCGGTGCAGCAGTTCGATCTCGTCGCCTTCGGGGTCCTCTCGCCGGACATCCAGCGCACCTTCCACGTGTCGAACGGCACGATCACCGTGATCGCTTCGCTGACCCTGGCGGTGCCGATCTTCTTCGCCTTCTTCGTCGGCTACCTCGGCGACCGGGTCAACAGGGTGCAGCTCAGCGTCCTGCTGGGCCTGCTGTGGGGCGTCACCGCCATCTTCACCGGCTTGGCACCCGCCCTCGCCATCCTGGTGATCGCCAGAACGGTCGGCGGCGTCGGGCTCATCGGCGCCGAGACCGTGTACCCGGGCCTGCTCTCGGACTTCTACCCCCCGACGTCCCTCGGGGCCGTCTTCGGCGCCTTCCGGGTCGGTGGCCAGGGACTCGCCCTGCTCGGTGGCCCACTGGCCGGCCTCATCGCCGCCGCCCTCGGGTGGCGGGTCGCCTTCGTCGTCCTGGCGCTCCCCACCTTCGTCCTCGTCCTTGTCACCCGGGCCCTGCTCCGGGAGCCGCCGCGCGGGGGTTCCCAGGGTGTGTCGGTCGCGGCGGAACGGCTCGGCAGCATCAGCGAGGGGTTCCGGCGGGTGCGGGCGATCCCCACCCTCAAGCGGACGTGGATGGGCGCCTTTCTGTTCGGCGGGGGGACGATCCCTTTCATCACCCTGCTCAACACGTTCCTGAAGGACGAGTACCACCTGGGCGACGCGTCCCGTGGCCTGATCAGCACCCTGTTCGGCGTGGGCGGGCTCGTGGGGATCGTCATCGGAGGCATCCTCACCCAGCGCTCGGTCGCCAGGGGCCAGAGCCGGCGCACGGCCGTCATCACCGGGCTCATGATCGTCGAGTTCGCCGCAGGCATCGTGGTCATGGCCGGTGTCCCGGTGCTCGCTGTCACCGTCGCCGCCGCCACCGTGTTGAGCATCGGCGCCTTCGGGTTCCTGCCGTCCTACACGGCGATGGTGTCCATCGTGGCGCCGCCGCGGCTGCGCTCGCAGGCCTACGCGTGGTCGCTGTTCTTCTACTCGACCGGCGCCATCGTCGTGTCCGCGGTGATCGGGGGGATCAGCAACGCCCACGGCCAGCGCGTGTCGTTGACCGTGCTGGCCGCGCTGGTCCTGATCGGTGGTCTGGTCAACGCCTCAGCCGGCCGGTTCGTCGACGTCGACATCGAGCGGGCCCGGCGGGTGGAGGCCGCCGAACGCTCCGACGCCCTCCTCTACTGCCGGGGCGTCGACGTCGCCTATGGCGGGGTGCAGGTCCTCTTCGGCGTCGACTTCGAGGTCCAGCGGGGCGAGATGGTCGCCGTGCTGGGGACCAACGGCGCCGGCAAGTCGACGTTCCTCAAGGCCATCACCGGGCTGCTCGACCCCGTCGCCGGCGTCGTCCAGTTCAACGGCCGGGACATCACCCACCTCGACCCCATGGCCTGCACCCGCCTCGGGATCCTCCACGTGCCGGGAGGGCGCAGCATCTTCCCCACCCTGAGCGTGGCCGAGAACATCAAGGTGGCGGGGTGGCTGTTCCGCAAGGACAAGGGCTACCTGGAGCGGGCGACCAGGCAGGCGCTCGGCCATTTCCCGATCCTGCAGGAGCGCTGGGGCACCATGGCGGGGGACCTGTCCGGCGGTGAGCAGCAGATGCTCAGCCTGGCCCAGGCGTTCATCGCCGAGCCGGAGCTGCTCCTCGTCGACGAGCTGTCCCTGGGTCTGGCCCCCACGGTCGTCGCACGGCTGGTCGAGATCCTGCGGCGGATCCACGAGAAGGGAACGACGATCATCCTGGTCGAGCAGTCGGTCAACACCGCCCTGGAGCTGGCCGAGCGGGCCATCTTCATGGAGAAGGGCGAGGTCCGTTTCTCGGGACCGACCGCCGAGCTGTTGGAGCGACCGGACATCCTGCGGGCGGTGTTCCTGCAGGGGGCGGCAGCCGGCGAGGAGCTCGCCACCTCCAGTCCCGGCGCGACGACCCGGCGAGCGACGGCGGCGCAGGCCCGGCGTCACGCCGAGGAAGCGGCCGCTCGGCTCCTCGACGAGCCCGTGGTGATGGAGACGAGGTCGCTCACCAAGAGCTTCGGCGGCGTCACCGCGGTCTACGACGTCAGCTGCGAGCTGCACCAGGGCGAGATCCTCGGTTTCATCGGGCCGAACGGCGCTGGCAAGACCACCCTGTTCGACCTCGTCTCGGGCTTCTCGGCGGCCGATTCCGGACAGGTCCTGCTCAACGGCACGGACGTGACGCACTACCCGGCCCACGAACGCGCCCACCTCGGGTTGGGCCGCTCCTTCCAGGACGCCCGTCTCTGGCCCGAGCTGACCGTCGCCGAGTGCCTGGCCGTCGCCCTGCATCTCGAAGGTGAGACGGAGGCCGCCCTGCCGGCCCTGCTCGGCGTCCCGCGCGTGGCGAGCTCCGAGCGGATGATCCACGAGCGGGTGGACGAGCTGGTCGATCTCATGGGCCTGGATGCGTTCCGGAACAAGTTCGTCGCCGAGCTGTCGACGGGCTCCCGGCGCATCGTGGAGCTGGCCTGCATGCTCGCCCACCGCCCGCGGGTCCTCCTGCTGGACGAGCCCTCGTCTGGGATAGCCCAACGGGAGACCGAGGCGCTCGGACCGCTCGTCAGGCGCATCCGTGACCAGCTGGGCTGCAGCATCCTGATCATCGAGCACGACATCCCCCTCATCCGGACGCTCGCCGACCACCTGGTCGGCCTCGACCTCGGACGGGTCGTCGCCTACGGGCGGCCGGAGGAGGTCCTGAGCGACCCCAACGTGGTCGAGTCCTACCTGGGCGCGGCAGCCGAGAAGCTGAGCGTCGGGGTGGACCGTCCCCGCTGGGCGCCTCCGGCTCCAGCGGCGACTCCCGCGGCGACCACGCCCCAGCCGGAACAGACGCCAGACGACGGGCCGACGGACGAGGAGACGATCGCTCTCGAAGTACGCAGGGTGATGGCCAGCATCCGCCAGCGCCGGGAGGCGCGACGCGTGGAGGCCGACCGCGCCGAGGAGGACCCTCCTGTGGCCGTCGGCACCCGGGTTCGGGACAGGGAGGAGGGCAGGTGAGGAGAAGGACGCTGGGTCGGGCGCTCGTGGGTACCTCGGTCGCCCTCACCGCGACCGCCGCCGCGGTGATGCTCATGCCTGCACCGCTGGGGGCGAACGCGCCGAGCAAGTACGGATGGTGGTACAAGGCGAACGCCGGGCTTCCGGTCGCGGTGCCGCCCCCGCCTCAGGTGCCCTCGGACGGCCTGTACGTCGAGAATGGGTTCGACGGACCGAGCGCCATCTCGGCGCTGAGCTTCAGCGTTCCTCCGGGCGCCGCGCTCGGCCCCATGACCCTGAAGATCGCCGGCAGCCCGACGATCACCCAACCCCCCGTGGCCTGCACCCTGTCGGCCGCGTCGTCCGGCTACAAGCCCGCCGAGGACGGCTCGTGGAGCGACCGGCCGTCGTATGACTGCAAGAAGGCCCAGAGCACCGGCTCGGTGGACGCGGCGAAGACCACCGTCACCTTCAACGTGGACCCGTTCCTCACCAACGGGACGGTCTCGGTGGTGATCCTCGCCGGCGGCTCGGCCGATCAGATCGCCTTCCAGAAGCCCGACAACAGCGCGCTGCAGGTGAACAGCGGCGATGCCGGCGGGTTGACGGGCAGCCCCGGAGCAGGCAGCGGCGCGTCGACGGCTCCGGACATGTCGGCGGCAGCGGGCTCCAACGTCCCCGCGCAGCCGACGCCGTCGCTCGGCGGCTCATCCCAGGGGCTGGCCGACACGGGTTCCGGCCCGTTGCCGGCCGTCCCGGCGGCACCGTCGGCCCTCGCCGGTCCGCCCGCGGGGACGCCGTCAGCCGCGAGCACCGGCCAGGGGTCTCCTCGCTACGCCCTCGCCAGACCGGCCAGCGCCACCGCTCCCCAGGACTGGCGCACCAGGACGGCCACGGTGCTGGGCCTCACCGCCGTCCTGGCCGCCCTCGTCGCCTGGACCCTCGGGTACGGGCCCCTCGGCGGCCGGATCGAGCCCCTGTCGGTCCGGGTGCGGCCACCGTCGTCCCCCCGCGAGTGAGCGGTCGTCGCGACCCGAGGCGCTCACCGGGAACGGCCGCCAGCCGCCGAAGACGGCCGCGGAGGTCGGGCTCGTTCGTCTTCCGGCACCAGGCGCTCATCGTCGCCGCCGTCGTCGCGGTGATGATCGGGCTGGGCATCGGAGTGCCGTTGTCGCGCTCGCTCGCCGGCGGGTCCGGCACCGGGCCCGCCCGCCCTGCTGCCTACCGCGTCGTGTACGAGGAGTCCCTCAACGGCAGCCCGGCCCGGTGGGAGGTCCTGTCGGTGCGGCGACCGTTCGAGTCCGCAGACCTCGTGTACACCACGGCGGGCCCACCGTCTCCTTCCGATCGCCCGACCTCCGGCAGCGTGTCGACCGAACAGCGGCTCTACGACGTCGACGCCTCTGGTCTGCACGACGTCGGAGGCCGACAGCCCGGTCCCCCGTCCGGCGACCAGGACCTGGCCGGCCAGCTGCCGGAGATGCTCCACCGCGGGCTGGCCTCCGACCGGGGTTCGGACCGGCGGGTCGCGGGCCGGTCATGCCACGTCTACCGGTTCCTGGAACCGCCCGTCGGCCCCGTCCGCCACCTCGGCGGCCCGACAGAGCACGACGAGCTGTGCATCGACGCCGCCGGCCTGGTCCTGTCGGAGACGTGGACCCTCGACGGCCGGGTGGTCACGCAGCGCAGCGCCACCTCGGTGAGCCTCGCGGCGGTGGCCATCCCCCCGGTGAGCGGGGCCAGCCCAACCGCCGGCAACGCGTCACTGGTATCGCCAGCGACGGACCAGCGGAGCTTCCTCGCCCCGCCTGCACCGGTCCCCGGCTACCACGCCGTGCCGCCCGTACGGTTCACGCTGCCCGATCCTCTGCACCCGTCGTCGCTGACAGCGGCGTCCGTGGTGTGGACCTTCGTGAAGGGCGCCGACGTCGTGACCGTCGAAGCCGGCAACGAGCGGCCGGGCCAGCTGCCCTGGCAGCCCGACGACACGGTCACCGAGCCGGTCAGCCTGGCCGGGCTGGGCCCAGCCCGGTCCGCCATCCGCTCGGACGGCGCAGAGATCAGGGTCGACCTCGAGGGTGGGAGCTGGGTGCGGGTGCGGGGCACGATGCCGGCGTCGGCGCTGGCCGACTATGCCAACGGGCTGAGGCTCGCCGCCCGCTGACCGGTCACGAGCCCACCTGCTGCCGGAACCGGTCCCGGAGCACGCGCTTGTACAGCTTGCCGTTGTCCTGACGCGGGAGCGCCTCGGTGAACTCGACGGTGCGAGGGCACTTGAAGCCGGCCAGGCGCTCCCGACACCACGAGATCAGCTCCGACTCCAGGTCGGCCGAGCCCACCGCACCGGGCTGGAGCTCGACGATGGCCTTCACCTCTTCGCCCCACTCGAGGTTGGGGACGCCGATCACGGCGACGTCGCCGACAGCGGCGTGGCCGATGAGCACGGCTTCGGTCTCGGCCGGGTAGATGTTCACGCCCCCCGAGATGATGAGATCGGCGCTCCGGTCGGTGAGGTAGAGGTAGCCGTCCTCGTCGACGTACCCAACATCGCCGAGGGTGTAGTGGCCGCCGCGGTAGGCCGCTGCCGTCTTGTCAGGATGCTTGAAGTAGCTGAACCGGGCCTCCTCGGGCGCCTTGATGTAGATCGTGCCGATCACTCCGGGAGCGACGTCCCTGCCGTCGTCATCGAGTATCCGAACGTGGTCGGGAGTGGGCGGTCGGCCGACCGTGCCCGGGTGGGCGAGCCACTCATCGGAGGTCACGTAGGTGGCGCCGCCTTCGGTGGCGGCGTAGTACTCGACGAGGATCGGTCCCCACCAGTCGATCATGGCCCGCTTGACGGCGACGGGACACGGGGCCGCCCCGTGGATGACGAAACGAAGCGACGAGGTGTCGTACGCCCTCCGCACGTGCTGGGGCAGCGAGAGCAGGCGGTGGAACATGGTCGGGACCATGTGGCTGTGGGTGATGCGATGGCGCTCGACGAGCTGCAGCGTCGCCTCGGCGTCCCACTGGTCCATGATCACCACCCCCATCCCCTGGGCCACGGGCATGAGGAGCGAGAAGGCGAGCGGGGCGGCGTGGTAGAGCGGTCCGGTGCACAGGTGCATGCTGGACCCCTCGGCCGCGGCCCTGGCCAGGCCGACGACCGGCGACGTCTGGGTCGAGCCCGCCGCCACGGCGGCGCCCAGCTGTCGATGGACCCCCTTCGGGCGGCCGGTCGTTCCCGAGGTGTACAGCATCGTGCCGCCGATGGTCGGGTCGGCGATGTCGTCGGCCGTCTCGACCCCCACCGCGTCGTCGTAGGCGGCGAACCCGTCGATCCGACCGCCGACGGAGAAGCGGACCTCGACGAGCGACGCCCGGGCGGCGGCACCCCGGGCGACGTCGGCGAACCGGTCCTCGGCGATGAACGCCCTGGCCTCGCAGTCGTGCAGGATGTACCCGGCCTCGTCGCCGGTGAGGTGCCAGTTGATCGGCGTGAGCCGCAAGCCGGACCGTTGGGTCGCGGCGACGACCTCTGCGAACTCCGCCCGGTTCCCACACAGCAGGGCGACGCCGTCGCCGGCCTGGACACCATGGCGCCGGAGGGCCCGGACGAGCTGGTTGGCCCGACCGTTGAGGGCGGCGAAGCTGCGGTCGCCGTGCTCGGACACGATCGCGGGCACATCGGGCTTGATCGAGGCCCACACCGAGAGCGTCATGCCGTGACGGGCGGCGTCGAGCCTCTGGTCGGCCGTGAGATCGGCGGGCGTGCTGGTCACCGCGCCCCCGTGCATCGGTCCGGTTCCGCATTTGGTCGAAAGTGGGCGATGCGCCTGCAGCCGCGGCGACCACTTTCGACCAGATGTGGAACAGGAGGATGGAGGCCCCTCATCCCGGCTCCCTGGGCAGGCCGAGGGCCCGCTCTCCGATGATGTTGCGCTGGATCTCGCTGGTCCCCGAGAAGATGGTCACGGCGCGGCTGGAGACGAACGTCGACTGCCACCGCCCCAGCCCGTACTCCGGTCCGACGCCGAGCATTGCGTCGGCACCGAGCACTCCCATGGCGATCTCGCCGAAGCGCTGCTGGTACTCCGACCAGAACAGCTTGTTGACGCTGGCCTCCGGCCCCGGCTCCCGCTTGGCAGCGAGCGCCGACAGCAACCGCAGACCCTGGAAACGCATGATCTCGACGTGGCTGTAGGCCCATGCCAGGTCCTGTCGGACGAGCGGATCGTCGGTCCCGCCCCGCTTGCGGGCCTCGTCGACGAGATCCCAGAGCTCGCGCTCGTAGCGCAGGTGCTGCGTCGTGGCGCCGCCCCCACGCTCGTTCCCCAGCGTCGTCATGGCCACCCGCCAGCCGTTGCCGAGGCCGCCGATGACGTTGAGCAGCGGTGCGCGGCATCCGTCGAGGTACTCCTGACTGAACCCCGACCTCCCGGTCGGCTGACGCAGGGGCCGGATGTCGACGCCGTTGTCACGGATCGGTGCCAGCACGTAGGACAGTCCCTGGTGCTTGGGCACGTTCGGGTCGGAGCGACAGAGGACGAAGATCATGTTCGCCAGGTGGGCGCCCGAGGTCCACACCTTCTGGCCCGTCAGCACGATCTCTTCCCCGTCGACGACGCCGGACGTCTCGACCCCCGCCAGATCGGAGCCGTGGTCGGGCTCCGAGAACCCCTGGCAGTAGCGGTCCTCGCCGGAGATGATCCTCGGCAGGAAGTGCGCCTTCTGCGCCTCGCTGCCGTGGACGATGATCGACGGGCCGACGAGTGACTCCCCCATCCCTCTGCTGACCCTCGGGACCCGCCGGCGCGAGAACTCCTCGTTGAGGACGGCCATGTGCGCACCGCTCAGGCCTCGTCCGCCGACCTCCTCGGGCCACTGCGGACAGATCAGCCGAGCCTGGCCGAGCCGCTCCGACCACTGTCGGTAGGCGGCCGCCACGGGCCCGGACTGCTCGAAGGTCCCGAGGTACACGGCCCGCTCGTCGACGTCCTCGAGGCCGTCGATCCGGTTGTCCTCGATCCAGTCACCCAGCTCCCGTCGGAACGCCTCCAGCTCCGGCCCCAGGTCGAGCTTCACGTCGTGCCCCAACCTCCGAATCGGTGAGCGGTGCCGAGCACAGCTCTTTCGGACCGCAAGCTAGCAGTTTTTGTTTCGAGAGCCAAACTGTTAGAATTCCTGTGGTGAGCACGGGCAAGGCCGGCGATCGCAAGCAGGGAGCGGCCTCGTTCGGGCGCGCTGCGGCGCGCCTGGCCAAGCACGTGGAGAAGGCCCTCGCCCCGAGCGACCTCTCGCTTCCCCAGTACCGCGTGCTGGTCCTGTTGGGCGACGGATCGGCGGTGGCTTCGGCTCTGGCGTCGAAGCTCGCCGTCAGCCCACCCAGCGTGACCGCCATCGTCGACGGCCTCGTCGCCCGTGGACTGGTGAACCGGCGGTCCGATGGCGGGGACCGACGCCGGGTCACGCATGCCCTCACCGACAAGGGCCGTCGGGTGCTGTCGGAGGCTGACGCCGACACCAATGGCCGGCTGGAGGCGATCGCCGGGCACCTGGCGCCCCGTGACCGCGAGCGCGCCATCGAGGGCCTCCGCCTGTGGCCCGACGCAATGGACTCCTACGTGGCGGCTTCGCTCAAGAGCTGACGACGGCGTCCTCGGCGAGGTCGCTCGGGTGGCGACGCTGCTGCTCGCCGGCCCACGAGGCGAACAGTGCGGCATAGCGTCCCCGGTCTGCCAGGAGCTGGTCGTGGGTTCCCTCCTCGACCAGCTCGCCGTGATCGACCACCGCCACCCGGTCGGCCCGCTCGGCCGTGGACAGTCGGTGGGCGATGACGACGACGGTGCGCCCCTGCATGAGGCCGGCCATGGCGCGCTCGACGTCGGCCTCGGTCCCCGGGTCGAGGCTGGAGGTGGCCTCGTCGAGCACCAGGACAGCAGGATCGGCAAGGGCGGCACGTGCGAGGGAGACCAGCTGGCGCTCGCCTGCGGACAACCTCGAGCCCCGCTCTCGCACCGCTGTCGCCAGCCCTTGGGGAAGGGCCTGGAAGCGCTCCTCGACTCCGATGAGGCGAAGGGCACGGCGCACCGCCTCCTCGTCGGCACCTCGTCGGCCGATGGCGACGTTCTCGAAGATCGTGCCGTCGAAGAGGAAGCCCTCCTGGGGCACCACCACGATCCGGTGGCGCAGCGACGAGAAGGTGGCGTCCCGCAGGTCGACGCCGCCGTAGCCGATGCGACCCTCGCCGGGGTCGTACATCCGAGCCATGAGCTTGGCGAGAGTGGACTTTCCTGCGCCGGTCGGGCCGACGAGGGCCAGGCGTTCGCCCGGGCGAACGGCGAGGTTGACGTCGGCGAGCACCTGGGCCCGGCCGTCGTAGGCGAACCCGACGTCCTCGACGAGCAGCTCGCCTGTCTCCGGTAGGTCCACTGCGCCAGGCCGTTCGGTGAGATCTGACGGAACGTCGAGGAGATCGAACAGCTTCTTGAGCGCCGCGCCTGCCTGCTGGACCGTGTTGAACAGCTGGCTCAGCTGCTGGATGGGCTCGAACAGGTTCGTCAGGTAGAGCGCGAAGGCCGCCACCGTCCCGACGGTGATGAAGCTGTCGTGCACCAGCACCCCGCCGACACCGACGATGATCGCCATGGTGCCGATGCCAGCCAGCTCGATCACCGGAAAGTACCGGGCCGAGATGCGCACGGCGCGGAGGTTGGCGTCGAGCTGGGCACGATTGTGGCTGACGAAGACCTCGTTCTGCGACTCCTCGCGCGCGAAGGCCTGGACCACTCTGATGCCCGACAGGCTCTCCTGCAGGGTCGAGAGCGTCTGGCCCACGCGATCGCGCACCGTGAGGTAGGCGACGTTCGAGTCCCGGCGGAAGCGGATGCTGGCGACGACCACCACGGGCATGGCTGCAAGACACACCGCCGCCAGCACGGGCGAGAGAACGACGAGAACCACGATCGTGGCCACGAAGAGCAGGGCGTTCTGGATGAACATGACGAGGCCCTGCTGCACGAGCGTCTGGAGGGCGTCGACGTCCGAGGTCATCCGGGAGACGAGCCGTCCCGCCGGCTGCGAGTCGAAGAACGTCATGCCCATGGCCTGGAGGTGATCGAAGACCCGCACCCGCAGGTCTCGCAGGAAGCTCTCACCCACCCTGGTGATGAGCGTGATCTGGGTGCGGCCCAGCACGACCGCCACGGCGGCCGCGACGAGGTAGCCGACCACGGCGAGGTTGAGGACCAGGGCGTCGTGGGCCTGCAAGCCGCGGTCGATGCCCAGCCTCACCATCAGCGGGCCGGCGAGCATCGCCAGGGTGTACACGACGAGGACGACCAGGGCGACCGTCACCTGGCGCCGGTAGGGCCGCAGCATGCGCAGCGACCGCCGGACGACCTGTCGCGCCTGGCTCGACGACAGCTTCTCCTCGTCTCGCACCGCGCCGGACCCCCAGCCCATCATCGGACCAGGGCCTCGCTGTCCTGTTGTGGGGTTGTCGAGCCGGCTTCCTCGCGGGCCGACTGTGCCAGCAGCCTCCGGTAGCGCTCGCTGGTGGCGAGCAGCTCGGTGTGGGTGCCCTCGGCGACGATGCGGCCTCGGTCGAGCAGCACGACGCGGTCGGCCAGGGCCACCGTCGCCGGGCGATGGGCGATCACGATGGTGGTGCGGCCCTTCATCACCGCGGCCAGGGCGGCGCGGATCTCGTGCTCCTTGGTCGGGTCGACCGACGAGGTGGCGTCGTCGAGGATGAGGATCCGGGGGTCGGCCAGGATCGCCCGGGCCAACGCCACGCGCTGACGCTGACCCCCGGACAGCGCGAACCCCTGCTCGCCGACGACCGTCTCGTAGCCATCGGGTAGGTCGGCGACGAAATCGTGCAGGCCGGCGCGTCGCGCCGCCCACTCGACCGTCTCCTGGGGCGCATCGGGGTCTGCGAAGGAGATGTTGTTGCGGATTGTGTCGCTGAAGAGGAACGTGTCCTCGAAGACGATGCCCACCGCCCGCCGGAGCTCACGGAGGCGCAGGTCCTGCACGTCGGCACCGTCGATGGTGATGCGTCCGCCGAGGACCTCGTAGAACCGTGGAACGAGGCGGGCGACGGTGCTCTTGCCCGACCCCGTGGCTCCGACCAGGGCTACGGCCTCGCCCGGGCGCACGTGCAGGTCGAGCCGGTCGAGCACGGGCATCCCGGCGTCGCTCAGCTGACCGCCCTCAGGAGGCAGGTAGGCGAAGCTGACCTCTTCGAACCGCAGCTCGCCGTGGCCCGGCGGCAACGTCTGCCCGTCGGCCCGGTCGACGATGGCGGGGTGGGTGGCGAGAACCTCGTCGATGCGCGTGGCCGAGGCCACGGCCCGCTGGGCCATGGCGATGATCGTCCCCAGCATGCGCAGCGGCGCGATGAGCATGAGGATGTAGGTCATGAAGGCGACGAGCTCGCCCACGCTCAGGTGGCCGCTGAGCACCTGGTGGCCTCCGTACCACAGCACGGCCACCAGGCCCAGCGCCGGCAGGAAGTCCAGCAGGGGCATGAACGACGCCCGCATGCGCCCGAGAAGCACGGCGCGCTCGAACACCCGGTCGACCCGCGTCCGCAGCTTGCCCCCCTGGATCGCCTCGGCCCCGAAGCCCTTCACCACCCGGACGCCGACCACGGTCTCCTCGACCGTCCCCGCCACCTCCGCCAGCTGCTGCTGCAGCTCGAGCGACACGGGGTGGATGTTGCTGGCGAACCGCTTGGCCACGACGTTGATGAGCGGGAGGGCGGCGAGGGCGAGGGCGGCCAGTCCCGGATTGGTGACGAACAGGATCACGACCACCGCCGACACGGTGAGGGCGTTGCCGATGGTGATCGGGATGAGCGTGAGGAACGACTGCACCTGCAGCAGGTCGGTCGCGGCCCGAGCCATGAGCTGACCGGTCTGGGCGTGGTCGTGGAAGGCGAAGTGGAGCCGCTGGAGATGGGCGAACAGCCGGTCCCGCAGATCGGTCTCGGCCCGGTAGGAGATGCCGAAGGCGTAGAACCGGCGCAACCCGGTGCACACGGCCGACACGATCCCCACGCCCAGAATGGCGAGCGACCACTCGAGCAGAGCACCGTGGTCCCGGGAGATGATGCCCCGGTCGATCGCCAGCTGGGCCAGCGTGGGCACGGCGACCTTGGCCCCCGTCCAGAACAGGCCGGCGGTCACACCGAGCACCACCCAGTTGCGCTGGTCCTTCACCGCTCTGGCGAGCAGTTGCCACCCGGCGCGAGACGGCCGCTCACGACGCGCGGACATGGCGCAACCCTAGTGCACTTGGTTCGAGCGTCAAATTATTAAAGGCAGCCGGGGGCCCTTCGGACCCACCGAGCGTCATCCCGTCGGGGCGCGAAAGGCCACCACAGAGCCGTTGCTGCTCTGGGTACCGGTATTGGCGACGACCAGGCCGTCGGCCACCGAGACGCCCCCAAGCGAGGCTTCGGGGGTGGGCGATCCCGGCTTGGACAGCGAGAGCTGGGCGAGAGGCACGCCGGTCTGCTCGCTCCACGCGCCGACGAAGCCGCCCGACAGCAGTGAGTAGACGACCCCGTTGCTGATGGCGACCGGCGAGAAGTGGACCGGGTCACCGACACCAGCGCTCACCCACCTCGGCGTCCCCGTCGACGCCTGGACCGACCAGACGTAGCCGGGAGCCGAGATCGGTCCCACGATCTGGTCCGCAGCCGAGTCGTAGGCGGTGGAACCGAGGACGCCACCGAGCACCGAGCCCGGTCCCACCTGGGCGTGCCAGACGGGCTGCATGGTGGTGCGGTCGAGCACCCAGTAGGCGCCGCTCTTCTGGCCCTCCCCCACCAGGTGCCGGCCTCCGACGTCGATGAGGTTGGGCGACGCACCGAAGTCGAAGTCGAGACCCGGCGTGCTGGAGCTGAACACGTCTCCGCTCGTGGCCTGGAAGAAGCCGCGAACGGCGCCGGTGGCGAGGTCGAGCTCGAGCATGGCGTCAGTGGTCGGCGCAGCCTGACCCGAGTAGGCGTTGCCCGTTCCGATGTACACGGCCCCGGTCGCCAGGTCCACCGACGGGGTCGACCACACCGCCCCCCCGTTGAACCCGGGAGGCACCGTGTACTGCTTCCAGACGACGGCCCCGCTGGCCGCGTCGAGGGCGGTGACGCTGCCCCGGAGGGGCGACGCCGGGTCACCGCTCACGGCCGAGACCCCCTCGAGAACGAAGAGGCGACCGTCCGGCGCCGGCGCCACGGTCGGCGAGCCGTAGACGTCGGCATCGGTGGAGGTGTCGAGCACCGTCGACCACAAGCGTCGACCGGTCGCGGCGTCGAGGGCGACGAGGTACGGGCCACCGACCTTGGCGACCGGCACGAACACGGTGGATCCGCTGACGGCGAGCGAGCCGTTGACGGGATCGGGTGCCACCGACGTCGACCACAGGACGGACCCCGCGGGGCGGGCGCCGCCGCCGACGGCCTGAATGGCCCGCACGACGCCGCCGTTCGACCCCACATAGGCGACGCCGCCGGCCACCACGGGCGTCCCGGTGAAGTCGCCGTCGGTGAAGTCGTCCCGCCAGGCCTGGACCAGCGACGGCACGCTCGTCGGTGCGGGACCTCCGGCGACCGTGCGGCTGTTGGCGATGTCGGCACCGTAGGACGGCCACTCCCTCTGGGCGGCGACGCCCGTCGCCGCCGTGGCCCGCCCGGCGAAGGGCACCAGCCCGGCCACGAGAAACGAGGCCGCGGACAGCGAAAGTGCCAACGTGCTCCGACCCAACCGTTGCATCCCCAGCCTCCTCGTCCCCACGCAGGTCGTCCCCGCGAAGGCTCTACGTTCCGGATGGCGCCGGGGATTGCCTGCTTGCACCATCGACCAAATTTGGATCACCCTGCTCAGTAACCTTGGGCCGGCCCCCGGGGCCGGCGGCGCCGAGGCGAGAGGAGGAAGCCCGTGAGCAACAATCCTCCGGTCGAGGACTGGGCCAAGGACTTCGATCACACCGACGCCGCGTGGGTGGCCGACCCGTACCCCATCCTGGACGAGCTCCGGCGGGACTGCCCGATCGCCCACTCCGACCGCTACGGGGGCGTGTGGTTGCCGACCCGCCACGATGACGTCGCGGCCATCGCCTACGACACCGACAACTTCACCTCTCGCAGCGTCGTGGTCACCGGCCACCGGCCGCCAGACCTGTCACCCCGAGGCATCGCGCCGCCGATCTCCTCGGATCCACCGTTCCACAGCGGTGCACGGCGAATCCTGCTCCCCGCCTTCGCGCCGAAGGCGATCGCGCGGCTCGAGCCGATCACCCGCGCGTATTGCGAGGAGCTGGTCGCCGGGCTCAGAGGCGAGGAGGTGGTCGACGCCGCCGTGGGGTACGCCCAGGACATTCCCGTCCGGGTCATCGCCACCATGCTCGGGTTCCCGGCCGAGGACGCAGACACCTTCCGAGGGTTCGTCACCCACGCCCTGGAGGACGTCACCCTCCCGCTCGAGCAGCGGATCGCCGGAATGCAGTCGCTGTTCGCATACCTGCAGGTACAGGTCGAGGACCACATCGCCCAGCCCCGCGACGACCTCACCACGCAGCTCCTCGAGGCGGAGATGGACGGCGAGCGCATCGATATCACCCACGTGGCCGGCACGATCGCGCTCCTCCTGCTCGCCGGCATCGACACCACCTGGAGCGCCATCGGCTCGTCGCTGTGGCACCTGGCCGGCCACCCTGACGATCGCGCCCGCCTCGTGTCCGAGCCCGAGCTCATGCCCACGGCCATGGAGGAGCTCCTGCGGGCCTATGCGCCGGTGACGATGGCCCGGCTCGTCAAGCGCGACATGGAGTGGCACGGCTGCCCGATGAAGGCGGACGACTGGGTCCTGCTCTCGTTCCCGGCGGCCAACCGGGATCCCGAGGCCTTCGACGCCGCCGACGAGGTCGTCATCGATCGCCAGATCAACCGGCACTCGGCCTTCGGGCTCGGCATCCACCGCTGCGTGGGCTCGCACCTGGCCCGCATGGAGCTCCGGGTGGCTCTCGAGGTGTGGCTCCAGGCGTTCCCCTCCTTCCACCTCGCCGACCCAGCAGGCGTCGTCTGGGCCGGTGGCCAGGTCCGCGGGCCGCGCCGGCTGCCGGTTCGCATCGGCTGAGCCGGCCGTCTCGTCCGCGTGAGCTCAGGCGCGCGGGCCGATCGTCAGGCCGCCGTCGACGATCACGCTCTGGCCGGTGATGTACGAGGACTCCTCACCGAGCAGGAACAGCGCCGTATGGGCGACCTCCCAAGCCGTGCCCTGGCGCCGGGCAGGGATCCGCACCCTGTCTCGACGGTCGCTGATCGCTGACGCCTGCCGGCCGAGAGGGGTGTCGATCAGACCGGGGACCACCAGGTTGAAGCGGATCGAGGGAGCCCCTTCGACCGCCGCCTGGCGGCACAGCGACTCCAGGGCCGCCTTGGAGGCGCCGTAGGCGGGAATGGGCAGCACTTCGCGCGACGCGACCGAGCCGACGAGGACGACCGCGCCCACGGTCATGACCTGGAGGGCGTGCTTGCAGCCGAGGAACTGGGACCGGGCGTTGACTGCCATCACCCGGTCCCAGTCGGCGGCGCTCGTTCCCCGGAGCATGATGCCGGCGCCGACGCCGACGTTGAGCACCACGCCGTCGAGGCCGCCGAGGGCGTCGCGGGCATCGGCGAACATCGACGCCACCGCCGCCTCGTCGGCGGCGTCGCCGACCAGCACGACCGCCGTTGCCCCCTCGGCCCGAACGCGCTCAGCCGAGCGCTCGGCGCCGCGCCGGTCGATGTCCGCGACCGCGACCGCAGCCCCCTCGCGCCCGAACAGCACCGCCATCGCCCGCCCGTTGCCGATCGGCGGATCCTCCAGCCCGTGATCCTGTTGCCCCCCACCGACGATCAGCACCCGTCGCCCGGCCAGCCGTCCCCGGCCCGGCCCAGATCCCGAGGCGGGGTCCGGAACCGGCGCGCCTTCTCTCGCTGTGCTGCGGTTCACGCTGGTCACGGCCGCAGGCTCCTTCCCCAGCTGCGTGCTGCGGCCTCACAGCCTACGCCGGTTCAGGCATCGTCCCTCTCGTCGCCGGTGGGCGGGTCGGTCCACCCGTCTGGGAACGGCTGGGCCGCCTTGGGCAACGGGAGCCACAGCCGCTCCGGGAGCTCGTAGCAGCCCCGAGCCATCCGCTGGAGCAAGGTCCACGCCGTGACGGCACCCATCGCTGCCAGGGCCAGGGCGACGACGATGACGGCCACGCCGACCATCCACAGCATGGCTGCCGACGCGTGCACCAGGGCCAGTGCCGGCACCGCCGCCAGGGCCAGCAGGACGAAGACGCCCGAGAGGGCCGCGTCCAAGGGCATGACCGCGCGGAGCAACCGGTTCTCCCGAGGAACCCGATCAGTGGTCATGACACGAGTGTGCGCCCCGTTTCAGCGCAGGTCGATTACCTGTCAGGTCATGCTCCGGCCTCACCAGGGTGGCTTGACTGCCAGCGTTGGTAAGTAATACCTTACCGTTCGTAATGACTTACCGAGCTGACGGATGGACAGCACTGGGAGACCCGACGAGGCGGGCGATCTTCGAGCGCCTCGCCGATCACCCCCGTGCCGTCGGCGAGCTGGCCCGAGAGCTCCCGGTCAGCCGGCCGGCCGTGTCCCAGCACCTGAAGGTGCTGAAGGAGGCGGGGCTGGTGATCGAGCAGCGAGCGGGCACCCGCCGCATCTACCGGCTCGACCCGGACGGCGTCGGCGACCTGCGCCGATACCTCGACCAGTTCTGGAACCGAGCGTTGACGGCCTTCAAGTCGGCCGCCGAACAGGAAGAGGAGACCACCACATGACCAGGCAGGCGACACAGACAGCGGTGCAGGCTTCGATCGTGGTCGAGGCGCCGATCGAGCGGGCGTTCTCGGTCTTCACCGACGGCATGGGCACGTGGTGGCCTCCCGAACACCACCTCGCCCAGGCCGAGGTGGCGGAGATGGTGTTCGAGCCCCGCGCCGGGGGCCAGGTGTACGACCGGGCTGTCGACGGCAGCGAGTGCCACTGGGGGCGCGTGATCGTCTACGAGCCGCCTCAGCGGCTGGTGATGGGCTGGCACGTGAGCGCGCAGTGGCAGCTCGAGACCGACCCGCACAAGACCAGCGAGGTGGAGGTGCGCTTCGTCGCCGAAGGTGCGGCCCGCACGCGTGTCGAGGTCGAGCACCGCCACCTCGACCGCCACGGGGAAGGCTGGGAGCAGATGCGGGACGCCGTGGGGTCGCCCGACGGTTGGGATCTCGGCCTCCGACGGCTGGCGGACGCGGCGCGAAGGGCCTGATCGCCGGCGTTCGCCTCCGCCGTCACACCTGGCCGCGGCTGCGGCGGCCCTCGGGGCCACCCGGACGTGGCGCATATTGCACATGTAGTCAGCCCCGGCTGGGTGGCCTACCCGCGTCAATCGCGTAATATGTCGCCTTCGCGGGTGGCGGGGGAGTCTGTCGTTGTCGCAACTTCGCGTCCATGAAGCCGAGGGCAAAGGGGCGCCTGACGCCCCGTCGGTCCTCAACCGGGCGGCCGGCAGGCTGGGCGGTGCCCTCGTGCTCGGACCTCGCCCGCCGAGGTCCTCGGTGCACGCAGGGGCGCTGTCGGGACTCCAACGAATCTCGAGCGCTCGAGACAGTGACCCCGAGCAGACTCCTTCGACCGCCGGCGTCGCGACAGCGGCACCCGCGCCGGCGGCACCGATTCCAAACGGGTCGAGCCACGCCACCGCGCTGACGGGGCTCGAGCGCATCGCGCGCACGCGAGCGACCCGCACCGAGCAGCCGCCCCCGGCCGAACCGGCGAGGACGCCAGCGCCGACTCCGCTGCAGGCGGGCCAGCGCTACATGCCCGGCCTCGACGGGCTTCGGGCGCTGGCCGTGTTCGCCGTCGTCGCCTACCACCTCGGACTTGGTTGGGCTCCGGCCGGGCTGCTCGGCGTCGGCGTGTTCTTCACCCTGAGCGGCTACCTGATCACCGACCTCCTCCTCGCCCAGTGGGACGGGGCGGGCCGGCTGGCGCTCGGCAACTTCTGGGTGCGACGAGCCCGTCGCCTCCTGCCCGCACTCTTCGTGATGCTGGCCGTCGTCGTCGTCTGGGTGGCGCTGCTCCACCGGTCGGAGCTGGGGTCACTCTGGGGCGCCGTCGGCGCCGCCGTGCTCTACGTGAGCAACTGGTTCGACGTGTTCCAGCACTTCTCGTACTTCGCCCGGTTCGGTCCGCCCTCGCCGCTCGGCCACCTGTGGTCCCTCGCCATCGAGGAGCAGTTCTACCTCGTCTGGCCGTGGCTGCTGTGGCTGGGCCTGCGCTACGTGCGTGAGCGCCGTTCGGCCATCTCTGGACACGCTCGGCTGGCTGGCGTCACCCTGTCGGCTGCGGGGATCTCGGCCCTCGCCATGGCGCTGCTCTATCAGCCTGGAGTCGACCCGACGCGGGTCTACGACGGCACCGACACGCGTGCGTTCGCCCTCTTGTTCGGTGCGGCCCTGGCGATGGTGTGGCCGAGCCGGCGACTGACCACCCGCGTCGGCCAGGTCGCCCGCCGGCTCCTCGACGGCATCGGGGTGGCCGGGTTGGTCATCATCGGCCTGCTGATCTGGCTCACGACCCAGTACTCACCCTTCCTCTACCGGGGAGGGATCGTGCTGCTGTCGATCGCCACCATGATGACCATCAGCGCTCTGGTTCATCCGGCCACCCGGCTGGGGAACGCGCTCGGTCGCGAGCCATTGCGCTGGCTCGGGGTGCGCTCGTACGCCATCTACCTCTGGCAGTTTCCCGTCATCACGCTGACCACGCCGACCACGGAGTCGGGCGTGAACCCGCTGCGCGCCGTCGTCCAGGTGGGCGCGATCGTCGCCCTGGCGGCACTATCGTGGACCTTCGTCGAAAAGCCGATCCGCCAAGGTGGGCTCGGGCGGTTGTGGGCTCGGGTCAGCTCCGGCGAGTGGCGCCGGACAGGTATGCCCAGACGCCCCATGCTCGGCGACCGGCGTGGCGGCGGCGGGCGCGGGCGCTGGTGGCTCCCGGTGGCGGTCGCCGTCGCGGTCCCCGCCCTCGTAGGCATCACGCTCGTCAGCACCGGGCTCGGATCGTCGGGCGGTGGAACGGGGGCGGTCGGACCGACACACGGTGCTCCCCGGCCCATCCCTCCCCCGCCGGCCACGACGGCGCCCGCTCCTCCGCCGACCATCCCCGTCACGACCTCCTCCTGTCGCGCCGTCGCTCACATCGGCGACTCGACGTCAGAGGGGCTGACGTCGGCCAGCTACCTCCCCGATCCGTCACAACGGATCGACGCACAGTACGCGCGGGTGGGCGTGACCTCGTTCGATTCCGAGATCTCCGGCGCCAGGTCCGTCATCGAGCGCTACAAGAACGAGCCCAACGCCGAGGACGTCGCCCACCGACTGACCGCCCAGGGCTACCACGGGTGCTGGGTGCTCGCCCTCGGTACCAACGAGGCCGCCGACGTCGCCGTCGGCTCCTCGGTCGGTCTCTCCGACCGGGTCGACAGGATGATGGCCGACGTCGGCAACGCCCCCGTCCTGTGGGTCAACGTGAAGTCGCTGCTGGGGACGGGGCCCTATGCGGAGAACAACATGGCCGACTGGGACAACGCCCTGGTGAAGGCGTGCGCCAAGTACCCGAACATGCGGATCTTCGACTGGGCGTCGGTGGTCAGCGACAGCTGGTTCATCTCTGACGGCATCCACTTCACCACTCCGGGCTATGCGACCCGATCCCGGATGATCGCCGACGCTCTCGCCACGGCCTTCCCGAGCACGGGTGGGGAGAGCCCGAGCTGCGTGGTCCGCTGAGACCTCGTCACCCGGCGTCGAGCTTGAAGACCCGAACGGCATTCTCCCGCAGGAACTTCGGCCACACGTGGTCCCTGAACGAGACGTTCGGCAGCTCACTGAAGATGCGCTCCAGGCTCAGGCCCATCGGGTAGTAGCCGGCGTACATCACCTTGTCGGCGCCGCGGGTGTTGGCGTAGTCGATGATCGGAACCGGGTAGTACTTGGGGGCAAAGGCGCTCGTCATGTAGTAGAGGCCCGGCCACTTGAGCATGAGCTTGACGGCGAGGGCCTCCCAGGGCTCGGCGCCGTGACGCATGACGATGCGCAGCTCTGGGAAGTCGTAGCAGACCTGGTCGAAATGCATCACGTCCTGGCACGCAGACGGCAGCCGGGGCCCGGCGACGCCGGCGTTGGCGACGATCGGGATGTCCAGGTCGATACACGTCTGGTAGACGGGGTAGTACCGGCGGTCGCTCACCGGCACCTGGGGGTTGCATCCTGCCGGAAAGGTCGTCACGGCGACGATGCCGTGCTCGTCGTAGGCGCTGCGGATACGACGCACGGCGCCGGTCACGTCATTGGGGTCCACCTCGAGGCTCGCCCTGAAGCGGTCGGGATGCTCCTTCAATGCCCGCGCCGTGACGCCCCCGCCCAGCCCGACCAGACCGATCGCCACCCCGAACCGGTCCATCTCACCCAGGGTCGCCTGGACCGGGTCCTGGCCTTCGTCAAGCTGGTTGGGCACCTGCTTGAACATGTACTCGGCCGGGAACTCCATGGTCCGGCTCTCTGCGTCACGCAGCTGCGACTGCATGAAGTCGTAGTGGCGCCGGGCCTGGCCACTCGGGAAGCCGATCATCAGATCGACCACCCCGATGTCGGTTGGCATCGGCATCCGTTCGCCCCTTGTCCCCCTGGCCGACCGTGTCCGAGACCCTAGCCGCTTCCCTGCCGCCCACATCACTCCGGGCGTCAGGGATCGGTTGGTCGGTTGGTCCAGCCGCCCCTGTGGCGGGGGAACCATCCGCCAGCCGCGAGCGTCCCTCCGTCGACGTGCAGGGTGGTGCCGGTCACGTACGACGACCACGGTGAGGCGAGGACACGTCGCCCACCGCCATCGCTCGTCCGGGGGGACCCACTCCGAGAAGGGAAGCTGCGGGGTCTCGACGAGGTCGGGCGCCACCGCGTTGGCGCGAATGCCGTGGCGCCCGATCTCCACCGCCAAGCTCTTGGTGAACTGCCCGACCGCCGCCTTGTAGGCCGAGTACACGGCCTGGCCGGGGATGCCGCGGAACGCCTCGACCGTCGTCAGGTTGACGATGCTGCCGCCGCGCCCTCGGGCGACCATTCCCGGGAGAAGCGCCCGGGTCATCGACAGCACGTGGGCCAGATTGACCTCCCGGAGCGATTCCCAGTCGGCCTCGGTGCTGTCGGCGAACTCCATCTTGGGTCGCACGTAGTGGCCCACGTTGTTGACGAGGATGTCGGCCTCGACGTCTCCGACACGGGCCGTGAGGTCGGGGTCGGTCACGTCGCCATGCAAGGCGGTCACCTCCCCCAGGGAGCCCTGCGCCGAGCCGACGGTGACCTCCAGGCCGTGCTCGTCGACGTCGACCGCCAGGACCCGGGCGCCGTGTCCCGCCAAAGCGAGGCACACGGCGCGGCCGATCCCGTTGGCACCGCCCGTGACGACCGCGCGCCCGCCGGCGAGGAGCGCCGAGGGTTGCCAGGACACGAGCTGTTCTTACCACGGCACCATCCTCCTCGGCGCTTCCGGGCTGGGACCGTTCGAGGTCTAGTGTCAGCTCGTGGCGTCCCGATCCTCGAGCACGAGGGCCAACCTCGCTCTCCGCCTCACCAGCTACTCGGCCGCGCCGCGCCACGACTGGTCCGAAGTCGTCGACGTGGCCGTTGCGGCGGACAGGGTCGGCGTCGATCGTGTCCTGTTGTCGGACCACGTCGTGCTGGGCGAGCACCTCGAGCAGTACGGCCGCAGCGAGCTCGGAGGCATGACCGGTGGACGACAGCCGACCGGGCCGGACGGCTACTGGCTGGAGCCGATGACCCTGTTGGCCCTCATCGCGGGTCGGACCACGCGGGTGCGCCTCGGTACCGGCATCCTGCTGGCGGCCCTGCGCCGCCCGGTGGTGCTGGCCAAGTCAGCGGCCACCCTGGACGTGCTGTCGGGCGGAAGGCTCGACCTCGGCGTCGGAGTCGGCTGGCAGCGGGAGGAGTACGAGGCCGCCGGCCTGCGGTTCGAGGATCGCGGTCGGCTGCTCGACGAGTGCCTCACCGCGTGCCAGGCCCTCTGGCGCGACAGCCCCGCGTACCACTCGTCGCCAACGCTGACCTTCGGACCCGTGCACAGCTTTCCGCATCCCACGCAGCCCGGCGGTGTGCCGATCTGGGTCAGCGGCACACTCAATCCCCGCGTGGTCGGACGGATCGCGCGCTACGCCACCGGGTGGATTCCGTGGGGGGAGGAGATGACAGACCCGACGGCCGCGGTCCGCCGCATGCGTGACGCCGTCGCCGCCCTCGGGCGGGACCCGCTCGAGATCCGTGTCGTCGGCGACCTGCGGCTGCGCGGGGCGTACGACGGAACCCTCGACCTCGATCGGACCATGGAGCCGGTGCCCGGTCAGGTCGAGGCCGGCATCACCGACTTCACGCTCGGGGGGAGGGTGCCCACGTCGGCGGCGCAGTGTGCCGACGTCCTTCCCGCCGTGGTCGCGGCGTTCGCAGAGGCGTCTGGCCGCGGCGTGTCCTGAGTGCCCGTCGCCTCGGCACGAAGCATCCTATTTCGGACACGCTGCGGTGGATGTCGACGACGATCATCGCGTCCGGGTGCCCGGCCGACGAGCGGACGCCCTGGGGATTCGCTTCAATAGAGCTCGAGGGCGAGGGCGGGGATGTCCCGCCGGGTCGTAGACTTCGCCTCGGGGCGAAAGGGGGGGGGCGGGGAATGAGCATCTTCTTCCTCGTCATCGCCTTGCTGGTGGTCGCCATCCTGCTGTCACGGTTCACCTCGTGGTCGAAGTGGGGAGAGCGTCGGTCGGTCGAGCACCACGAGCAGGCCATGGAGGTCCTGCGGTCGATCTCGAGCCGCGGCGCGCCGTCGCCCTCGGTGCCGACGTTGGCGGCGTCGGCGGCGGCACCCGCCGGCCCGGGGCCGATCGAGGACATCACCGCCGTCGAGCCAGGCGACGCAGGAGCCGCCCGACCGACCGGCACGGGGACGACGAAGCCGGCATTCGTGTTCTTCGCCGTCGACGGCGACGGGGCCCCGGTCGAGTCGAACACCTCGCTGCCGGCCCCGCCCACGATCGACGAGGTGACCTGGGCGGCGCCGTCCGGCTCCAGGGCGCTCGTCCTGGCCCTGGCGCGCACTATGGACCGGTCACGGCTCGGGATCGCCGTCGGCCTGGTCACGGTCGTCGTGATGGCCACCGTCCTCGGCACGCTGGTGGCGATCATGTCCTCATCCTCCAACCGGAGCCAGCGCGTCCGTCAGGTCACCTCTCCCCCGACCACCAGCGCGCCAGCCCCGGCGCCTCCTTCGACGACCCCGACCACCATCACGAACGACGGCCCGTCGTCCACCGCCCTGATCCCGGCGCAGACCCCGGCGACGACGCCGACCACGCCGATCCCGAGGCGGATCCGCGCCGCGACGATCGTCACCAGCCCGCCGCCCACCTCGACGTCCACCTCCCCGCCGACGACCTCGCCGCCGACGACCAGCACGCCTGCCTCCGTCGTCTCGTCGACGCCGGCGACCAGCGCTCCGCAACACCCGACGACCTCCACCACGTCCCCCACGACGACGACGTCCACGTCGACGACGTCCACCACGAAGCCCTGAGGTCCATGCCAACAGGGACCGACGCCAACCACGAACAGCGGCCCGTCCTGTTCGTCCTCGACCACGACCGAACCTCGCTCGCCGTGCTGCTGGCCGATCTGACGCGGCGCTTCGGCAAGGACTTCATCGTTCGAGGTGAGCACTCGCCGCACGACGCTGTCATCGCCATGCGGGAGCTCGCCACGGCCGACGAGCCCGTGGCGCTCATGCTGGTGGACGACGATTCCTCCGATTTCCTCGCCCAGGCGCACGAGCTGTATCCGCGCGCCAAGCGCGTGCTCCTCGTCGACCGCGACTACTCGTCGACGAGCCCGGCCGTACAGGCCATCGCCCTGGGGCGAGCCGACTACCACCTCGTCCGGCCCTGGGCCGACGATGAGATGATGTACCGCGCCATGAGCGAGTTCCTCTCATCCTGGATGAAGGAACAGGAGCCGAACTTCGAGCTCTTCCGCATCGTGGCCGAGGAGGGTGACAGCCGTATGCTCCAGCTGCGCGACGTGCTGACACGCTTCAACCTCCCCTTCGGCTTCTACCCCTTGCAGGGCGAGGCCGGTCGTCAGCTCCTCGACGAGGCAGGTGTCGACGGCTCGCGGCTGCCCGTCATGATCCGCTACGACGGGCAGGTCACCATGGACCCGAGCCTGCCAGATCTCGCTCGCGTGATCGGCGTCAGGGTCGACAACGACATCGACACATGTGAGCTCGCCGTCGTGGGAGCAGGTCCGGCCGGGTTGACCGCCGCCGTGTACGCCGCGTCCGAGGGCCTCGATACCGTGCTCCTCGAGCAGGCGATCTCGGGTGGCCAGGCGGGGACGAGCCCTCTCATCCGCAACTACCCGGGGTTTCCCCACGGCATCAACGGGGGCGATCTCATGGAGCGAACCTGCGAGCAGGCGTGGCTGATGGGTGCCCACATCGTCTTCTCCCAGCAGGTGGTTGCCCTCGAGCGCTGCGGGGAGCATCGGGTGGTGCGATTGCTCGACGGCAGCGAGGTCGGCGCACGGGCGGTCGTCATCGCCACGGGGATCGAGTGGCGACGGCTCGGCGTACCGTCGGTCGAGGCCCTCGTGGGGCACGGCGTCTTCTATGGAGCTGCGGTGGGCGAGAGCCGGGCTATGCAGGATCAGGACGTCTTCATCGTCGGCGCCGGCAACTCTGCCGGCCAGGCCGCAGTGCACCTGGCCAGGCATGCCCGGACGGTCACACTGCTCGTCCGGCGCGACAGCCTGGCGAAGTCGATGTCCAGCTACCTCGTGCGCGCCATCGGGTCCACTCGCAACATCATTGTTCGCCCCCGGACCGAGGTGGTCGGCGGCGGGGGTGACGGGCGTCTGGAGCACCTCATGATTGCCGACGGCACCGACGACACCGTCGAGCAGGTTCCTGCCGCCGCCCTCTTCCTCATGATCGGCGCCGAGCCGCACACGCAGTGGCTTCCGGATGCCATCGCACGCGACGAGCAGGGCTACCTGGTGACGGGACCCGAGCTCCGGGCCCAACCTGGGGCGCTCTGGCACGAGGCACGAGACCCCTTCCCGCTGGAGACGAGCATGCCCGGTGTCTTCGCGGCCGGAGACGTCCGCAGGGACTCCATCAAGCGGGTGGCGTCGGCAGTGGGCGAGGGCGCCACCGCCGTGCGCCTCGTGCACGAGCACCTGCGCAACTAGCTGCTGCGGTCGGAGGTGGGCTCATGGCCTGCCCAGCACCCCGTCGATGACGCTACCCGCGTTGGCGCGCTGGGGGACCTGGGGCTGGCCCAGGGCGGAGATGGCGGAGGTGGCCATCTGGTTGGCGACCGTCGAGGGCGAGGAGGTCGAGCCGGTCGACGTCGCCCCCGAGGCGCTGGTGCCCGGCGCGCAGTCGAACTGCGGGCCGAGGGCGGCCTGGAGGGGCGCCAGGGCCTGCTGGAGCTGGGGCGGTGCCCCAGCGGGAGCGACGAGGCTGCAGACCAGCTTGTCGATGTCACTGAAGCTGGTGAAGGTATGGAAGTAGGCGAAGCCGCTTCCGTCCCCAAAGATCTCGCCACGCGGGCTCTGGAAGGCGGCGAACTTGAACGTGTAGCGGTACAGCCCGTGGACGAGGTCGGAGATGTCGGACTGACGGGCCAGCAGCACCCGCATCACGTTGTCGCCCTGGCCGAGGAGGATGTTGATGTCGGGGCGGTAGGTCGACAGCAGCTGGGCCAGGTTGTCGGCCAGCGGCTTCAAGGTGGTGAGG
>VAWP01000159.1:8348-9502 GCA_005888295.1 Actinomycetota bacterium | reverse complement strand
GAGCAGTACATCGACTTCGAGCCGCCGACCGGGTACTCGGGCACGGCCGGGCCGTTCATCCAGCAGGGCGATCGGATACCGATCACCGAGACGACCATCCCGCTGGAGTTCTCCGAGTTGCTTCGGTCGGCCAGCGGGTTGATCGACTCGATCAACCCCGATGATGCGGGCACGTTGGTCCACGAGGCCGCGGTCGGGTTGAACGGCCGCACCGACTCCCTTCGCCAGCTGACCCAGGCCGGTGACCAGCTCTCGACCACCTTCGCAGCCCGCACCCCGGCCCTCGACCGCTTGGCTACCAACGGCACCTCGCTCACCCACGTCGTGGCTGAGCACCGGGAGGCATTGGGGCAGTCGCTCACCGACCTCCACCAGGTCGCCGATGCCCTGCGCAACGCCAAGGGCGACACCGCCCTGCTGCTCGATCGGGGATCGCAGCTGCTGACCCAGGCCGGTGACCTGGTCGCCAGCCAGAAGAAGAACCTCGATTGCGACCTGAAGATCCTCGAGGTGCTGACCGACGAGACCAGCACGCCGCGCCGGCAGCAGGAACTGTCGGCGTTGCTGACCATCGGGCCCACCGCGTTCAACGGGGTCTGGGACACCAGGGACGTGGAGCCTGACGGTGTGTGGGTCCGGGTCGGGTTCGTGGCCAACACCAACAACCCCGCGCCCCAGTTCGTGCCCCCGAAATCGGCGCCTCCCACCAAGCCGGTGCCCGGCTGCCAGTCACCCTTGCAGCCGGTGCCGCTGGCCGCCGACTACGTGATTCCCTCGGGTGGTGGCACGGGCGGCGGCGCCGGTCCGACCGGAGCCGCCCTTGCCCTCACCGTGCTGGCTGGCCTGGCCATCGTCCGGACCGCCGGGTCGAGCGTGCCGACGAAAGCCGGCCAGCAACCCGTACCCTCGATGCCGTGATCGCCGAGGGCGAGCTGGAAGCAGCCGCGAGTGAACCGGAAGCGCCCCAGCCGGAAAAGCGTCGGCGGGGAGTCGTGGTCGCCATCGCCCTCCTGGCCGTCATTGCCCTGGCCGCCGTGTCGGTCGCCGTGGTGTACGCCGGGAAGTATCGGCACGACCGGGATCAACGACACGACGTCACTGCCACCGCCAGCGCAATGGTGAGCGCGCTCACGACCTACGACTACACCAACCTG
>VAWP01000159.1:0-8317 GCA_005888295.1 Actinomycetota bacterium | reverse complement strand
GTCCTCACCCAGACCCAGGCCAAATCGACGGGCACCGTCCGCCGGGTTTTTCTCGGCGATGTCTCCGACGGCTCAGCCGAAGCGATCGTGGTCGCCGACCAGGTCGTGAGCGGGTTGACCGGCAGCCGGCCGCTGGCTGGCCAGCAACTCACCGTCACGCTCGTCAAGGTGGGCGGCCATTGGCGGGTCGACGGATTGAGCGTCGATGCCACGGCATCGGGTGACACGGCCACGCCGGGTGCCAGCGCCGCGACAACGACGCCGACAACCAGGCCCTAGCCCCGCGAAGTAGCGCAGGGTGCCGTCTATCATGCGCGCCCGCCATGCCTGACGAACTGGACGACGACGAACTCATGGATGAGCCGGATGAGCCCGAGGACCTCGAAGAAGAGGACCTCGAGGACATCTCCGAGGACGATATCGGCGAAGACGACGACGTCGGCCTCGATGACGACGACGTGGACGTCGACGTCGACGTCGACGACGAGGAGGACGAGGTGGCCGAAGGCGCCGTCGCGGCCCCGGCCCGTCCCGCCGGCGAGGAAGACGACGACGAGGAGGACGAGGACGAGGAGGACGACGACGTCGAAGCCAGCCTCGACGTGATCCTCAAGGAGCGTCTGGTCGTCGCCGAGGACGAGGAGGAGGACGAGGAGACGCCGGACACCGAGGACCGGACCGAGACGGCGGCGAAGGTGCTGCCCAAGCAGCCGGACGAGTTCGTGTGCCGCTCCTGTTTCCTCGTCAAGCACCCCAGTCAGCTGGCCGACCAGGAGCGGATGCTGTGTCGCGACTGCGTCTAGACAGCCGGCCCGGGAGGTCGGCCCGACGAGACAGGCGGCCCGAGGGTCTCCGATGACGTACGACCGGATCGTGGTCGGCACCGACGGCTCGGAGACGGCCAGCAAGGCGGTCGAGCATGCCGCCCGGCTGGCGGCCAGCGTCGGCGCCAGCCTCATCGCCGTGACCGCCTATGACCCGCACCCGCAGGGGCTCGACCGGGACCGGGCCGAGGCGCCCGAGGACGTGCAGTGGCGGATCACCGCCTCGGGCCTGGCCGACGATCACGCCCAAGGTGCCGTCCAGCTGGCCCGGCGGGCCGGCGTCCGCCAGGCCACGGCCCTCTCCGAGGCCGGAACCGCCGCTGAGGCCCTCCTCGAGGTCGCCGAGCGCCGACGAGCGGACCTGATCGTGGTGGGGTCGAAGGGCATGAACTCACCGGGACGTTTCCTGCTCGGTAGCGTGCCCAACGCCGTGAGCCATCACGCGCCGTGCGACGTCATGATCGTGCGCACCAGCTGAGGGAGCCGGCCCAGTCGCCCTCGGCAATGATGGAGACATGACGGAGAGGAAATCACTGCTCGATCAGGCTCTCGATGTGTGCCTCTACGCGCCGGTGGGCCTGGCCATCGCCGTCACCGAGGAGCTCCCAGACCTGATCGACAAGGGCCGGGCCCGGGTGAGCAGTCAGCTCACCATGGCCAAGATGGTGGGCAGCTTCGCCGTGGCCCAGGGCCAGCGCGAGGCCGAGCGCGTCGTCCGGCAGGCCACCGGTCGGGCCTCCGAGGGCGCCCCGGGCACTGGCGCGCCGGTTGACCTCGACGCACCGTGGCCCCCGGCGGAGGGCGACCCCGAGCCGGCCAACGGCGACGGCGCGGCGACGGCGTCGCTGCCCGACGGGGCCAGCGCGGCACCGATGGGCGACGACCAGCCGGCAGGTTCGGTGCCGGCGACCGACGCATCGGCGGCGCCGACGGCAGCCGTGCCGGCCGGTGGTGCCGGCGCCCTGGCCATTCCCGGCTACGACGCCCTGTCCGCCTCCCAGGTCGTCCAGCGCCTGGCCGGCCTCGCACCCGAGGAGCTCGAGGCAGTCAGGGCCTACGAGGTCGCCACCAGAGGCCGGAGGACCGTTCTCAATCGCATCGCCCAGCTGCAGGCCCCCGGCAGCTGATGGGGGAGGGGGCGAGGCGGGCCAACCGGGCCGACCTCCCTCGACTCGCCGAGCTCCGCCGGGACGCGCTGGCCCAGCTGTCCGCTGGTCGGGGAGGCTCGCTCCTCGCCGAGCAGCACGGTCGGCCCGAGCCGGTCGAGCAGACGTTGGCCCGGATGCTGGACGACCCTGACCGGGCCGTCTGGGTGGGCACGCTCGACGACCAGACCGTGGGCTACGCCACGGGACGCACCGCGACCCTGTCGGGTGGGACGGATCTCGGCGTGGTGGAGGAGCTGTTCGTGGAACCCGATGCTCGCGGTGTCGGCGTGGGCGAATCGCTCATCAGCGCACTGGTGGCCTGGTTCGTCGATCGGGGCTGCGCGGGGGTGGACACGGTGGCCCTCCCCGGGGACCGTCTGACCAAGAACTTCTTCGAGTCGAGCGGTTTCAAGGCTCGCCTCATCGTGATGCACCGCGACCTGCGCTCGTGACCAGTCCCGAGCTGTGCGTGGGTGCCGTCGCCGTGGCCGACGGACAGCTGCTGATGGTGCGGCGGGGGAGGGGTCCGGGGTCGGGACGATGGTCGGTGCCGGGTGGCCGCGTCGAGTCAGGCGAGACGATCCGCCAGGCCGTCGTCCGGGAGGTCGCCGAGGAGACCGGCCTGCAGGTGCGCTGCGGCGACCTCCTGGGCTGGGCCGAGCGGATCGGACCGCGGCACCACTTCGTGATCCTCGACTTCCTCGTGACCGTCAGCGACGGACGGTCACCCGTGGCCGGTGACGACGCTGCCGAGGTCGGATGGTTTCCGCTGCCCTCGGTGTCGCAGCTGGCGCTGGTGGACGGCCTGGCCGCCTTCCTGCGCGACCACGGCGTGCTCTGACCCTCGCACCGGTCAGCGCCCCTTCCAGATCGGCGCCCGCTTCTCGATGAAGGCCCGAGGGCCCTCGGCGAAATCCTCCGTGCGGGTGGCACGAGTCATCGCTTCCTCGGTCATGCGCCACAAGGTCTCGTCGTTCGCGGTGTGGGCGGCGATCGCCACGCCGCGGCTCTCACGAACCGCGACCGGCGCGTTGGCACATACCCGCTCGGCCAGCGTCATCGCAGCCGCCAGCGCCTCGCCCGGAGCGACGAGCTCGTTCACCATGCCAAGGGCGTGGGCCCGCTCGGCAGGCAGAGGATCGCCGGTGAGAATGAGCTCCATGGCCACGGCCGGTGGCAGGGCGCGGGGCAGCCGGAACAACCCACCGGCCGCCGCCACCAGAGACCGCTTCACCTCGGGCAGGCCGAACGACGCAGCCGACGACGCCACGATGAGGTCGCACGCCAGCGCGATCTCGCACCCCCCGGCCAGGGCGGGACCATCGACGGCGGCGATGAGAGGCTTGACGCGATCCCGCCGCGTGATGCCGCCGAAGCCACCGCGTTCGGTGGAGAGCGCCAATCCTTCGCCCGCGGCGATGGCCTTGAGGTCGGCACCGGCCGAGAAGACGGGGCCATCGCCGGTCACGACGCCGATCCAGATCTCGCCGTCGGCCTCGAGGCGGTCGAGCCCCGCCTCGACGCCCTTGGCCACCTCCGGGTTGACCGCGTTGCGGGCCTCCGGGCGTCGGATGGTGATCACCGCCGTGCGTCCCTGCTGGGTGTAGTCGACCACGGGCTCAGCCGGCGCGCCGGTCGGGGTCGACGGCGGTGCGGGGCGAACGAGGGGGGTGCGGGCGAGGCGGGCCGGGAGGCGGCGGCATCTCGATGCCGAGCAGCGTGGCCAGTGCCGGCACCCGCCCGGAGGCCTGGCGCGCGGCTTCGACCACGCTGTCGGCCGGATCGCGGGGGAGCCCCTGGGGCTTGACCATGCGCCGCACCGGCGACTCCGCCACAGCCCCCAGCAGCGTCGTCCACCGCTCGGTCGAGGTGTCGGGAGCCATCGCCTCCCCGGCGGCGTGGCTCATTCGCACGGCCAGCTCGGCAGGAAAGCGAGCAGTCGGCTCGGGAGGGTGGGCGGACACGCGCAGGGCTCGCACCAGCCGGCCGTCGTCCAGAGCCCGGGTGATCTCCTCCACCCACTGCTCGCGCAGCGCTGCCACACGCCGTTCCAGTGCCTCCCGGAGCGTGCTGGCGAGCAGGCGGCTCTCGTCGTCACGCGTTGCCGTGTCCGCCCCAGCTACGACCGAGCGCAGGTCGCGCAGGCTGATCTCGTCGACGGTGCCTGCGGCCGCCTCCGCCCGGTCCCGCCAGGCGGCGGCCTTGAGCCGGGGGAGAAGCTCCTCTGCCATCGCCAGCAGCGCCTCGCCGTTGACCTCGGGATGATTGGCCGCCCGGGCCCGGTCGTTCTGGGCCTCGATGGCTTGGCGCACTGCCGGGATCCCACCCGGGCGACACGCTGGCGAGCGCGGCGTCACGATGCACGGTGGCCGGGGTCAGCCGCCTGGGACGGGGTGCCCTCGCACCGGCATCTCCCGACTCGTCGCGCTGGCGCGCCGGTCGACCGGGGGCGCGGCCTGCGGGCTCCGCGTCACGCCGCGGCCGCCGCGCCCGGTCGTGGCGCCCGTCGCCGGACGCGTCCTCTCGCGGCCGGCTCGCCTCGCCGCGGCGCGCCCGTCCCTCGCCCGCCTGTCGAGGCCGTTCGCGGCGAGGACGATCTGGAGCTGCATCGTCACCGTCGCGACGTGAACGGCGCCTCGCGCCGTCGCCGTCGCGGCCACCGCGATCGGCGCGCCCGCTGCGACGCACGAGCGACGACGTCACACCCTCCTGCCGACTCGGCGACCCGGTTATCTCCAGGCGTTCGGGCTCGGACCGCTTCTTCTCCCTCGGTGGCAGCACCGACGAGATGCTGATGCCCTCGAGCTCGAACTCGGCCTCGGCCCGCACCACGTCGCCGACCTTGGCGCCCTCGTAGAGCACCGAGGCGTCCAGCACACCCTTCGGCTGGCGCGCCCCAGCCGCACGCCACGTCCAGGTACCGTCCTCTCGGACGCTGGTCAGCTCCACGTCGATCCTGTGGGACATGACGCTGGCCAAGCTACAACGGGATCACCGGTGGCTGCGACGTGCGTGCTGTGGAATCGCCGAGCGGTCCCCGTAAAGTGACGCCCGATGCCAGCGCCGGTCCTCCTCGTCCACGGCTTCGCGTCATCGTTCGATCGCAACTGGCGCGAGCCAGGTTGGGTGGACCTGCTCACCGACGCCGGCCGGGAGGTCATCGCCGCCGACCTGCTCGGTCACGGGACGGCCGCCAAACCGCACGATCCGGCCGCTTATGTCCGACTCGAGTCCAACCTGGCGATGCTCCTCCCGCCAGAAGCTGTAGTCGACGCCATCGGCTTCTCCTTGGGCGCCAGGATGCTGCTCGGTGTCGCCCCCAGCCGGCCTCACTCGTTCGGCCGCATCGTGGTCGGCGGCGTGGGCGAGAGCGTTCTTCGCCACGACGATCCGGAGCCCGTCGCCCGTGCCATCGAGGGCTGGGCGGACGACGCCGCTGGCGACCCGGTCGCCGCCGGGACGGGGTCCGGCGATGTCGGTGCCCCGGGAGGGGGGGCGACCGGCCCGGGCGGGTCAAACCTGGCCAGGGCCTTCACCCGGTTCGCACGGACACCGGGCAACGACCCCCTGGCCCTGGCCGCCTGCCTCAGGCGACCGGTCGCCCCGCTCACCCCGGAGGTACTGGGTCGGGTCGACGTTCCGGTCCTGGTCGTCCTGGGGGACCAGGACTACGCCGGGCCCGCCGAGCCCCTGGTCGACGCCCTGCCCGACGCCACGCTCGTGGTCCTGGAGGGGGTGGACCATCTGGCCACGCCGATGCACTTCGGCTTCATCGACGCCGCACTGGCATTTCTCGGGGCCCTCCCGGCCTGATCCGTGATGGTCCGATTGCGCCGGTGAACGCAACCTGGCTCGTTAGGATCACGCAGGTGAACCCGGCGACCCGGCGGCTGCGGTGGTGGAAGGAAGTGCTCGCGGTCGTCGCCTTCGACGCGGTCTACGAGTGGACGAGCGCCAAGGCGGCCGGCGCCCGGGGCGTGGCCGGCGCGCACGCCCAGCAGATCGTCGACGTCGAGCGCTCTGCCGGGATCTTCCGGGAGCAAGCGGTCCAGCACTGGTTCCTGCCCCATCGGTTCCTCATCGAGGCATCGGACCTCTTCTACTCCACGCTGCACTTCGTGCTTCCGGTGGTGACGCTCGTGTGGCTGTTCCGCCGGTTCCCCGAGCGCTACAACCGGTGGCGGAACGCCCTGGCCTGGATGACCGCCCTCGGGCTCATCGGCTTCATCACGTACCCCTTGCTGCCGCCGCGTTTCCTGCCAGCGGGCTTCGGCTTCGTCGACACCCTCAACGTGGTCGGAGGGATCGGCAGCTGGGACTCGGCGTTGATGAAGGACGCCGGCAATCTCTACGCCGCCATGCCGAGCCTCCACATCGCCTGGGCCCTGTGGTGCGTCTTCGCCCTCGTCCCTGTCGTGCGGCGACGCTGGATCAAGGCGCTCCTGATCGCCCACCCCTTCGTCACCCTGTTCAGCATCGTCGTCACCGCGAACCACTATTTCCTCGATGCCCTCGGGGGAGTGGTCGTGTTCGCGCTCGGCGTGGCCATCGCCAGGCTCCCCCGTCCCGCCTTCACGTTCTCGCCGCTCGCCACGGTCCGCCGGGTCGTTCCCCGCGTCGCCTGGCTCGAGGTGCCCGCGGCGTGGCTCGATGCGTGCCTGGGGGCGTCCCGCGCCCTGGCCGCCTCGCTGGCCCAGACGGTGCGACGCACCACCCGTTGGCGCCCGGCAGCACCCGCTGACGTGCCGCCTCAGCCCCGGACGGGGCAGCCCGCTGTGTCGAACGCGGGCACTGCGGACGGCGACGACAGCCCCGCCGAGGTCAGCCTGGGCGCCTGAGCCGCCCGGGCGTCGTGAGTCGCCCGGCTGACGAGCTGCTCCGCTCCTCCCCTGGCCGCCCAGAATGTACGTTATGTAAAGTTGAATGGCCGGCTGGCTCAGAAGGGGCCTGGGCGGACGTCCGGGATCCCCTTCCCCGCTCCCGTGGAGCACTTCTCGTTTCCAGATCCGCGTTTTGTTACGCCAACAGGTGTGACAAACCGGAAAACGCGGCCGAGTCGTATCGTGTCCGGGCTGTCCGGGCCGTCCGGGCTGTCCGGGCCGTCCCGCCCGCCGGCGCTCAGGTATCGGTGTCGACCACGATGACGACGGTGCGGCACATCTTGTCGGAGAACGTCTGGCGCTTGGCGTCCCAGAGGGGCCACAGGAAGCCTGCGTAGAGCGGCAGGACGTCGACGATGTGGCCTACGTAGCGGATGATCGACAGCCGTGGGCCGACGACCTCGCCGTCGTCCGACCGGACGAGGCAGGTGCCCACGAAGCGCTTGCCCACCGTCTGGCCGGTGATGCCCTGGACGACCAGGTCCCAGATGACGAAGACGGCGGCAACGACGTACGCGACCACACCGGCCGGTGCCCACACCCGGAACACGATGCCGGCGATGACGAACGGGACGACGAAATCCACCAGGAAGGCCATCACCCGCAGACCCCAGTGGGCCAGCAGGGCCGGCCTCGTCGTCCCGTCCTCGTCGACGGTCCCAGGGCCCGGCACCGTGCCCGGCCTGGCGTCGTCCCAGCGGGCCGTCCGGGGCTGGGCCCAGCCGGCGGGTCCTCTCGGCGGCGCCGTCGAGCGCCCGTGGGCGTCGTCGGTCTCCCCGGTATCAGCGGGCCGGCTTCCCGGGCCGGCTTCCCGGGCTGACGCCCGGTCGGCTGTCTCAACTGGCCGGCCTCCCGGGCCGGCTTCCGAGAGCGGGCGATCGGTGCTCAGGTCTGCTCCTTCACGGTCGGGGTCTCCCCGACCGGGTGGTTCCGCCGAGCAACGTACCAGCCGGCCACGGGCCCGGGACAACACGTCACCGCCGGTAGGATCGATCTGTCGCATCCCATTTCGTGGAGGTGTCCAGATGCCGGGTAAGGGTCTCCCGCTGCCGCCGCAGTTCGATTCCGTCGAGGACGAACGGCTGCACCGCAAGCAGCGCCTGGCCGCCGCGTTCCGTCTCTTCTCGCGGTTCGGCTTCGACGAGGGGGTCGCCGGCCACATCACGGCGCGGGATCCTGAGCGTCCCGACCACTTCTGGGTCAACCCCTTCGGCGTGCACTTCGGCCACATCCGGGTGAGCGACCTCATCCTGGTGAACGACCAGGGCGAGGTCGTGGAGGGTGACTACGCCGTCAACACGGCCGCCTTCGCCATCCACTCGCAGGTCCATGCCGCCCGCCCCGACGTGGTGGCCGCGGCCCACGCACACTCGATCTACGGCAAGTCGTGGTCCGCCCTGGGGCGCACGCTCGATCCGATCACCCAGGACGTCTGCGCCTTCTACGAGGATCACGCCCTGTTCGA
>VAWP01000158.1 GCA_005888295.1 Actinomycetota bacterium | reverse complement strand
GGTGACAGTCCGCGAGCTTCGCCACTGGCGGAGTGACCCGGTGGAATCCCGGGACCATCGGTGACAGTCCGCCCACTGTCGAACGAGCGCTCGAGCGCAGAGTGAGCGGGATGGAGGACTGTCATGTTCAGTGGACTCATCGCCGAAGTAGGTACCGTCGTGTCGGTACCACTCGGCCTCGTGGTGGAAGCGCCGAAGTCGACGGGCGAGCTTTCGGCCAGTGGTTCGGTGTGCGTCAACGGCACGTGCATGTCTGCCGTCGAGGTCGGCGACACGTGGTTCCGCGTTGACGTTTCAGGTGAGACCGGTCACCGCAGCACTCTCACCGATCTCGCCAAGGGCGACCGTGTCAACCTCGAACTCCCTCTCCGGGTCGGTGATCCGCTGGGCGGCCACCTGGTGCAGGGTCACGTCGATGCCATCGGCAAGGTGACCCTGGTCGAGGACGACCGTGTGGGCGGTCGCCGCCTCTGGATCCGGCCGCCGAGGCGGTTCATGGCCGACGTCGTCGCGAAGGGTTCCGTCGCCGTCGACGGAGTGAGCCTCACGGTCGCAGAGATGCTCGGGGACCGGTTCTCGGTCGCGCTCATCCCGCTCACCCTCACGGCCACGACCCTGGGGGCCTTGTCTGTTGACGACCGGGTCAACCTGGAGGCCGACATGTTCGTGAAGTCAGCCCATGAGCTACATGTCGCCGCCAAGCTCGAAGCCAGTCGATCGTTCGCCGCGCTCCCGTGGGCGGGCGAGCTGCGTGGCGCCAGCGGCGTCGAGAAGACCGCCGCCCATCTGGCGTCGGGCGGGGCGGTGATCGTGTACGACCCGGATCGCGAAGCCGAGGCCGACGTCGTGTTCGCCGGTGCCAGGCTGCGCCCCGAGTCGATGGTGTTCCTTCTCACCCAGGTATGCGGGCACACGACGGTGCCCTGCGACCGCGGCCGGCTCGACCGCCTCGAGATACCGTCAATGCCTGGGGCCGGCGATCGCCACGGGACCGCGTACCACTTGTCGGTGGACCTCGCCGCTGCGGGCGGCACGGGGGTGTCCGCCCACGAGCGGGCCGCCACCGTGCGCCGCCTGGCCCATCCCGACGCCGAGCCGGACGACTTTCTCCGGCCTGGACACGTCTTCCCACTCGCCGGCCGGCAAGGCGGCCTGTCGGAGCGACGGGGCCACACCGAGGCGTCCCTGGCGTTGTGCGAAGCGGCGGGACTGCCGACCGTTGCGGCCATCTGTGAGGTGATGGGTCCCGACGGGCACATGCTGAGCGGGCCGGCCGTGGAACGATTCGCCCTGCGGTGGGGCATACCGATGATCGCCGTCGACGAGCTGGCCGCTCATCTGTGAGGCGCGACGTGTCAAGCGCCGTCGACAATCACGCCTACGACGCGATCGGGACCGGTTACGCTCGCCGTCGCCAGCCGGACCCCAGGTTCGCATCGTCGTTGTACGCGGCCCTCGGTGACGCGTCGACGGTCCTCAACGTGGGTGCTGGCGCGGGCTCCTACGAACCAGACGATCGCTGCGTCATCGCCGTCGAACCGTCGAACGTCATGATCGCCCAACGTCGACCAGCGTCCGCTCCCGTTGTCTGTGCCCGGGCCGACGCCCTTCCGTTTCCCGACGCATCTTTCGACGCGGTGATGGCGGTCCTCACCGTTCATCATTGGCCCGACCGCCGCGGGGCTTTCGCAGAGCTGCGCCGGGTGGCCGACCGGCGAGTCGTTCTCACGTTCGATCCGACCGTGCACAATTGCATGTGGCTCATGGACTACATCCCGGAGATCGCCCAGCTCGAAAGCGCCCGAGCTCCGTCGATCGGCGAGGTTCTCGATGCCATCGAGGGTGAGTCGGTCGTCGTCCTACCGGTCCCCCATGACTGTCGCGACGGCATGACCATTGCCCACTGGCGCCACCCAGAGGCCTACCTGGATGACGAGATTCACCTCGGCGGATCTGCCCTGCGTCAGGTCGATCGCGTCGCCTTGCACCGCGGCCTGGCTCGACTGGCCCGCGACCTCCACTCTGGCCGCTGGTTCCGGAAGTATGGCCACCTGGTGCAGCACTCCGAGCTTGATTGCGGTCTCCGCCTCGTCGTCGGCGCACGGAGGGGCTAGGGGGGACGAGAACAGACCCCTATGCTCCTGCCGTGCGAGACGCTGGGGCGTCCTGGACAGGAGGCGAGCGAGCAGTGCGACCCGAAGGAATTGCGGTGGTCACGGGGTCCAGCCGAGGAATCGGCCGGGCTGTGGCCATCGAGCTGGCCCGTCAGGGCTTCGACGTGGTCGCGACCATGCGATCGCCCGATGACGGACGCGATCTCGGCGAGGAATTGGGGCCGGCAGCAGGTCGGCTGACGGTCCAGCGCATGGATGTGACCGAACCGGCGACGATCCGCCTGCCCGAGGAGGTAGGTGTCCTGGTGAACAATGCCGCGGTCGAGCGGCCCCACACACCTTTCGAATCGACGCCCATGTCGACGTGGCGTGAGATGTTCGAGACGAACGTGTTCGGGCTGATCGAGGTCACCCGTCGAGCTGTCCCGCTCATGCGAGCGAGAGGCCATGGGGTCATCTGCAACGTGACGTCGTCGTCTCTTCTGGCTCCCGTTCCCTTCTACGGGCCCTACCGGGCGAGCAAGGCGGCGGTGAGCGCCCTCAGCGAGTCGCTGCGAACCGAGCTGCTTCCCCTGGGCATCCGGGTCATCGAGATCCTGCCCGGAGCCATCGAGACGGACATGCTCGCCCACTCCGAGGACTCACCGGTCGAGGTCGATCACCCCGCCTACCGTCCCATGGCCGAGCGCTTCGTGGAGATGCGTCGACCGCTCATCGGGCATGGCACTCCGGCGAACGCCGCCGCCTCCGCCATCGTCGAGACCATCTGCCAGCAGAGCGACGCCATCCGTCACAGCTGCGACCCGATGGGCGCAGCCCTCCTCGAGGCCTGGAGGGCCAACCCGGGTGAGAGGCTGATGGCGTCGATGTCGGAGGGCTGGATGCCCTGAGATGGCCAGGTCACTCCGACCGAGTTGCGACGGCCCTCAGATGCAGGAACAGCGGTAGCCGAGACCACCGATCGGTGGGATCCTCCTCGGTGACCTCCCGGATCGCATCGATGGCCAGGCCCGCTTGCTCCAGTGCCCACCCGTAGGCCTCGAGCGGCCGGTGCTCGCTGTGGAAGGTCATGGCCACGCCGTCGCGCTCGGCGTCGTCGCGGTAGCGGTGGGTGGCCAGGTAGGAACCACGGATGACGAACGGTGCCTCTCGGTCCTCGCGTTCGCCCTCGAACCTTCCTGCCGAGTTCAAGGGGTGAACGACGGCCATGCACAGCCGGGCGCCAGGCGCGAGGAGCCCCGCCACCTCGGAGACAGCGCCCACGAGGTCGTCGACATCCTGGAGCGACATGAAAGCGACCGCGAGGTCGGCACACCCTGGCCGCAGCGGGAGCGCTGCTGCGTTGCCGACCACCGCTGGCTGGGGTCCCGCGTGGCTCGCAGCGGCGCTGGCGAGGGCGAAGGACGAGTCGACGGCGACCACGCGATGACCCTGGCTGATCAGCGCCCGACCCAGGCGTCCCTCACCGGCGCCTATGTCGACGGTCAGCCGCCCCGGAGGTGGAACGAGCTCGAGAAAGCGACGCCCGTGGAATCGCCAGAAGGAATCATGACCTGCCCGTGCCCAGCGCACCCAGGCGCCGGCGTTCTCATCCCAGGCCCGCCGCAGGGTGGTCTCCTCTGGGTCGAAGTCACGCACCCCTTCTCTGTGCCGTTCCACGGCCAGCAGTATTGCCGCTTCCCCCGGACGCCGGGACGAGGCACTGGACCCCTGTCATGCAGGTAGGTCTCAGCCGATGGCGTCAAGCTGCCGGGACGCGGCGTCGACCGTTTGCTCCAACAGGAGGGCGATGGTCATCGGCCCCACTCCTCCCGGCACCGGCGTTATCAGGCTCGCCTTTTCCACTGCCTCGTCGAAAGCGACGTCACCGACGTTGCCCTGGTTGTAACCGGCGTCGACCACAACCGCTCCTGGCTTGAGCCAGTCGCCCCGGACGAAGTTCGGCCGCCCTACCGCGGCCACGACCAGGTCGGCCGTCCCAACGACTGCGGCCAGGTCCTGAGTTTTCGAATGGCAGAAGGTCACGGTGGCGTCGCGGGCGAGCAACAGGACGCCCACTGGCTTTCCGAGGATCGCGCTGCGCCCGATCACCGCGGCGTGCTTGCCCCTCGGATCCACGCCGTAGGCATCCAGGAGCCGGATGATGCCAGCCGGGGTGCAGGCGGCGAAGCCCGGGTGTCCGAACGCCATCGCCGCGAAGGAGTGCATGGTCACCCCGTCCACGTCCTTGACCGGGACG
>VAWP01000157.1:4481-5861 GCA_005888295.1 Actinomycetota bacterium | reverse complement strand
CCCGGATCGTCGTCTACCTCCACCTGGAGAACTCTTTGTTGTCCCTTGCCCTCATATACCCCACGATTACTATCCCGGTGTCGGTCTGGATGTTGATGGGATTCTTCAGGTCGATTCCAAAGGAGATCGAAGAACAGGCGATGGTTGATGGGCTCACGCGCCTGTCTGCATTCCGTCGTGTGATGCTTCCGCTGGTGTATCCCGGGATCGTGGCGGCCGTCGTCTTCACCTTCACCCTCTCAGCAAGTGAGTTCATCTACGCGCTTGCCTTCATCAGTTCCTCAGGACAAAAGACGATAAGTATCGGGGTGCCGACTGAGTTGATCCGCGGCGACGTCTACTACTGGCAGGCGCTGGAAGCCTCGGCCGTCATCACCGCCATACCAATCGCCTTAGCTTTCAACATGTTGCTCAACCGGTTCATCACCGGGTTCTCCTTGGGCGCTGTCAAGCAGTAGGCGTGGACTCGACCACTCCTTGGGTGACGCTCGAGCGGCCGAGGTGGAGGATGGTGGCAGCCAATCACCGCTGGCGACCGGCATGCATGTCCGCGCTCGGGCCAAGTGCGCGGTGGACTGCTACCGACGCGACCCGCGTGGGGTGCCAAAAGGGCAATTCACGTCAGGTCAGGCTGCCGTCCGGTATTCGTGGATCAACCCGCCGAGCACGTCGTGACGGGCGATCGCCTCGATCGGTGGCGCTCCGCCTTCGGCGTGGTTGGGGCGCGGTTGGCACCTTCGACTACGGAGCACCCACAGCTTAAGAGCCGGGGTAGCCACAGTTCGCAGGTCAACGCTTGGCCGACAAGTTGTCTGATCCTCCTGGTGTTGTGTAGCGACCCGCCCCGGATCGGCACTTGGAGGGACAGCCTTCTAGCCGCACGTCGCTCGCGTCGGAGCTCGGTTTCTGGTAAGTGTCTCTGCATATACCAGAAGGGGGCTCGGTGAGCGGTCGTAGATCTGTACACGTTCTCGCCTCCCCCGTTGTCCTAAGCGCCTTGGCGATAGCCGCATCCAGCTGCGGCTCTACAGAGCAGACCTCGGCGGGGCCGGCCTCCTCGAGCCAGGCGCAGGGTGCCCGGAACGTCCCTCTCGTCATCGACGCCCTGAACGAGCCGGGCCTGCCGAGGAATTTCCGGATCGCGGCACCAAGTCAGCCGACAAAAGGTGGTCAGTCCGTAGACTTGACGGGACTGGCGGAGCTGCGTGAGTCGGGAAGCGGCGTGTTCTCAGCGGCGGGCTTGCGGACTATCAGGGACAAGATCGGTGCCTCGCCCATCGTCGACGTAGACCTACGCCAGGAGTCGCACCTGTACGTCAACGGGATCGCGGTGAGCTGGTTCGGCAAGAACGACGATGCGAACCTGGGCATGAGCTACGA
>VAWP01000157.1:0-4388 GCA_005888295.1 Actinomycetota bacterium | reverse complement strand
CAATCCGAAGGTCGTGCAGACTGAGCAAGAGGTGGCCGATGCCGCTGGCTTTGGATATTTCCATCTCACGGTTCCCGACCACTATCGCCCCCAGAACGAACAGGTCGACCGCTTCGTCGCCTTCGTGAGAGATCTGCCCCCGAATACCTGGCTGCACTTCCACTGCCGTGCCGGCGTGGGTCGCACGACAACCTTCATGGCGATGTACGACATGTTGCGCGATGCCAAGACGCTCAGCATGAACGACATCCTGCGGCGCCAGGTCGCTGTCGGCGGGAAGGACCTTCTCGGCGGTGATGTATCGGGCAACGACAACAAGACCGAACGAGTCCAGTTCCTTCGGCAGTTCTACGACTACGCCCAAACGAACCTGGACGGCTTCCAGACCCCCTTTACCGCTTGGCTAGCAGCAGGTGGGCGCTGACGGGGACGCCGGAACAGGTTCGAGAGGAAATGGCGCGGCCGCGTCGCCCCTGCTCACATGTCGAATCGACTTTCTGAATCCTTCACGACGAGGATTGGACCGCCTCGGACCTGGCTCAGCACCGTCGCGTGTGGTCCTCTCATCCAACACGGCTATTGGCTCCACGGGCCGGGAGATCAATCGGGTGCCGAGGTCGCGGACTAGCTGGCTTCGGACCAGAGCATCGATGGCTTCTCGGTCCCCAACGACAACGTCACAACCGGGACGGCTACGGCAAGGGCATCGATATCGCAGAGATCGAAGATGGTGGACCAGAACTGTTTGTCTATCCCGCCTCTGATCGAGGCTCGGTGCTCCCGTCGGCGGCGGTGACCCGCCAAAGCTCGCGGTCGAGGATCTACTCGATAGGGCCCCCTCTGAAATTCACCCGGTGATTCCCACGCTGAGGTGATGACGACTCACCTCCTACGGGTCCAGAGTCGAAGTATCAGCGGAGGGAGGGCTCACGCGTTGGCTGCTCGCAAGACTGCCGTCATCTCCGAGAGTGGACCGGTTCCAAACGGGGGCATAAGGCTCGTAAGACGCCGCACCCCATGACGAGCGTCGAGCTCCCAATCGCGCTGCCGCGGCCGACGTCAGTGCGGTCCCGCAAGCGAGAAGAGGTAGCCCCCTCGCAACGGTCCGCTCTGATCAGCTGGTCCCGGCGGCTCCTCTGGGGAGGCCTGCTGGTTGCCGGCGTCGTCGTTCTGGTCGACCAGCGACACACGGTGGAGAGGGCCGGAGCCCTTTTTGTGCACATCCGGTGGGGTTGGGTCGGAGTGGCGGTCGCCCTCGAAGCCTGTTCCATCCTGGCTATGGCTCAACTCGGCCGCTGCCTCCTCCGCGTCGGCGGGGTAAGGCCACCGCTGCGAACGATGACCGAGATCACCCTGGCCGGTAACGCCCTGGCCGTGTCGATTCCCGGCGGGCCCGCGGTCGCCGCTGTGTGGGTCTTCGGACAGCTGCGACGTCACGGGGCGGACCGGACGCTGGCCACGTGGGTCGTGTTGGTAAGCGGTGCGCTGTCGAGCTTCGCCCTCTTCGTGGTGGCAACCGTCGGGATCGAGCTGGCCGGTGGCCACGGGCCGGCGGCAGAGCTGCGGCCCGTGGCGCTGGGGCTGGCTCTCATACCGGTGGTGGTCGCTCTGCTAGCCGTGGCTGCCCGCAGATGGCCCGACCTCGTTCAGCCGCTCCGAACGTTGGCCGCACGGGTACCCCTTGGACACGTGGTTGGTCGAGCGGCGGGGAAGCTGGGTAGCGGGATCGGAGCGGTCCGGCCTACGCCGACCAGCTGGGCGATGGCCTTCGGCTTGGCCGTCACCAACTGGCTGGCCGACTGCGCCTGCTTGGTGGTCTGCTTCTGGGCTCTCGGGATCCGCGTGCCCTGGCTCGGCTTGCTCGTTGCCTACGGTGGCGTCCGCGCGGCCGCCAGCCTCCCCATCCTCCCGGGAAGCCTCGGCGTCGTCGAAGGGGGCCTCGCCTTCGCCCTCGTGGCCTATGGGTCCAGCATGGACGCGGCCATCGCCACGGTGCTGCTGTACAGGATCGTTAGCTTCTGGGGGCTGGTGCCGGTGGGATGGGCAGCCTGGGGGCACCTCTCCATGCATCGCGGAACGGGTCCCATATCGTCGGCCAATGTCGGCCCTTCCGCTGACGCGAAATCACACCGGGACGGGGCGCGCGGCCCACTTCGAGCGGTCGGGATCATGACCGCGGCCAATGTCAGCAGCCTGGACGATGCAGATTCGCGCAGAAGCCCTTCACAAGCCTCCTCGGCAGGAGTAGCTTTACGTTAAGAGATACCTTTCGGCCCCAAAGGGGGAGAGAGAGGCCGAAAAAGTCCTTCGCCTAGCTGGTTGAACGACTTCTCCACCTGGCTGTGGCACGGTGGTCCCAAGCGGCGTCTTCGGGAGCGCACAGCCGGCCCGAAGTTTTCACCTCTACGGTTGTCACCGCTCCGGGCGCTCGATCTTTCGCAGTCATGCTCAAACACGCAGATCTGTTGTCCCCGATAGGTCGCAGAAAGAGGCTCATGGCCATCAGCACGGTCCAGGTTCCCGCTCCCCGAGCGATGATCCACCACGCGCTGCCCCAGCTGCTCGAGAGCACCCTCGCCCCCGCCGCACTCTTCTACGTGATCCTCTCGTTCCTCGGCCTGCGGGGCGCCCTGCTGGCCACGCTGGCGTGGACCTACCTGGCGTTGATCAGGCGGGTGCTCACCCGTCGCCAGCTGCCCGGCATGCTGCTGATCGCCGCGGCCGTCCTCACCGAGCGCACGGCAACAGCACTCGCCACCGGTAGCAGCTTCGTCTACTTCCTCCAGCCAACTGTGGGCACTTTCCTCGTAGCCGCGGCCTTCCTAATCTCTGTCCCGGCCGGGAAGCCCTTGGCCGAACGCCTGGCCAAGGACTTCTGCCCACTGGATCCCGCCCTCTTCAAGCGGCCCTACGTGCAGCGGTTCTTTCTCCGGATCTCCCTGCTGTGGACGTTCGCCCTCGTCACCAACGCCGCCCTCGGGCTGTGGTTCCTGCTGAGCCAGTCTCTCGGCAACTTCGTGCTGTTGAGGACGGGCGTCACCATGTTTGTGATCGCAGCGGGCATCGCAGTCTCCACCCTGTGGTTCCGCCGGATCCTTCGAGGCGAAGGGCTCGCTCTGCGGTGGGCGACCAGGACACCACAGTTGCTACCTGTCGAGAGCAGCCCTCGTCGGTAATGAGGCCGAGTGCCGGCCCCGACACCAGGGGACCTGCGTGCGAAGAACAGCAGCGATCTTCGGCCCGTCACCGATAGAGAGCCCTCTGCTTGGGCAGCGCGGCCCACCGCGGCCCCTACGCGGCCCGCGAGGGTCATGGTGAGGCTGCGACGCCGGTGGAGATCCACGGTCAGCATGGCGGCCCGACGATCCCGGTGAACCTGCGGTGGGGGATACTGGCGGTCGACCCGAGTGTGCACAACGGTTGGCATGACCTTGACACCAGACCAGCACGCCAGCCGCGACCCCGGCCCCGGCTACGGGTTGGCGAATCTTGGGCTTAGCAAGGTGAGCCGACGTCCCCACCATCTACGACAAGCTGTGCTCCCTCGGCCTTCGGGTCACCAACTTCGCACTGACCAATCACGCCGATAGAGACGCCCGCTTGGTGCACGGGCTCGGTCAGGGCGAGTACGACGGCGTGGCCATCGGTGGCATCCTCAACGGACAGAATCCTCGGCTCCCATCTCGCACACACCGTTGAGCGCCGCCACGGGGGCGCGGCGGTCCTCAACACTCGCTCGGCTGGGTTGGTTAGAGCCAGAACAGGGAAGGCGTCGAGCAGCTCGGGCGGCTGCAGGAGGATCTCGGGGTTGTCGGCGGCATTGCCCATCGGCCCGGTCAGCTGCACCCGCCATGCCCTAATGCCAGCGTCGCGCAGCTCTCGATAGAGCAGCGGAAGCTCTGGCATCGACAGCCGGTTGAGCTGGGTGTTGGCTGCTACCACGATCCCTGCGCCCTGGAGGGAGGAGAGCGTCTGAAAGCACCGGCGCCACGACCCCTTGCGACCGCGGAGAAGATCGTGGGTCTGCTCGAGGCCGTCCACCGAGACGCTGACGACCTCGATCCCTGCGTACCGCATCCTTCCGGCCATTGGCGGGGTGATCCCGTCGCCACCGGTCACCATCGTGGCGATCATGCCGGCCGCCCCGATGGCCTGAGCGATCGACAACCAGTCCCTGCGAAGAAAGGGTTCGCCTCCGATGAGGGAGACCTCCCGAATGCCCACCTCGGCCACCTGTCCAACCAGATCGAGTGCCTCGTCGGTCGACAGCCCGTCTGGACGTGCCGGACCGGCACGGGACCCGCTGTGCTGACAAGCCAGGTTGCACCGCAGGGTGATCTCTCAGACGGCGTGGGTGGTCCGCGGCTCGTTCACGAGCTGTGTGGCTC
>VAWP01000094.1:27238-31029 GCA_005888295.1 Actinomycetota bacterium | reverse complement strand
CGGGACCGACGGTGGAGGACATCGACCTGGCGTCCGTGATGCACGCCCTGGCCGACCCGTCCCGTCTGCACACCGTGAGCGCCCTGGCCGAGACGTCCGAGGTGTGCTGCGCAGAGCTCGGCGAGCTGACCGCCTCACTGGGCCTGGCCAAGTCGACCCGCTCGCACCATCTGCGGGTGCTCCGCGAGGCCGGCGTGATCAGGACGCGCTACGACGGCCAGCGCAAGCTGGTCATGCTGCGCCGTGACGACCTCGACGCCCGGTTCCCCGGTCTGCTCGACGCCATCCTCCTCGGCGCCCGGTCCGAGATCGCCAGGGCGGCCGCCGTCGACGGGTGAGGCCGGCCCCGACCCGTCAGCCGCTCTGACCGGTGGCGGGGGAGTTCGTGAGCGTCGCCGTCGCCGACTGGCGGTTGCCGTTCCGGGTCCAGGACACCTGGACGTGATCGCCCGCATGGTGGGAGCCGATGGCCGAGGCCAGGTCGCTGGCGCTGGACACCGTCTTGTTCTCGATGGCCACGATGACGTCACCAGCCTGCAGACCGATCTGACTGGCGGGCGAGCCGGGCACGACCTGCTCGACCAGGGCACCCGGGCCACCGCCGGGAGAGCCGGGCGCCGCGCCCGACGAGTCGGCGACACCGACGCCCAGGAAGGCGCCGTTCGGAGCCGCAGCGCCTCCGTTGGTGACTCCCTGACCGGGCTTGAGCTGGGAGATCTTCGTCTTCGCCTGGTTGATCGGGATGGCGAAGCCGATGTTCTGGGCCGGCTCCTGGGAGCTTCCGGTCAGTACAGCGGTGTTCATGCCGATCACCTGTCCGGCCGAGTTCACCAGAGGACCACCGGAGTTCCCCGGGCTGATGGCGGCGTCGGTCTGCAGCAGACCCGAGAGGCTCTCGCCGCCGGAGTTGAGGGTGCGATTGAGCGCCGAGACGATGCCCTCGGTCACCGTCGGCTGGTTCCCCAGGTTGAGCGCGTTGCCGATGGCGAGGACGCTGTCGCCGACCTGAACGGTTCCCGAGTCACCGAGGGTCACCGTCGGGAGGCCGCTGACTCCCTGGATCTGCACCAGGGCCACGTCCGCGCTGGGGTCGGCCGAGGTCACGGTGGCGGGATGCGTCTGGCTCTGGCCGGGGAAGGTGACGCTGACGTTGCGGGCGCCCGAGACGACGTGCGCGTTGGTGAGGACCTGACCGTTGCCGCTGATGACCATGCCCGTCCCTGCGCCCGAGCCCGGCAGCCGGCCCCCGCCACCCTGGGTGTTGATGTTGACCACCGCCGGCTCCACCCGGGCGAGGATGCCCTGGACGTCGGCGGGCTTGGGAAGGGCGCTGGTGTTCGAGCTGAACCGAGGTGTCGTCACGCTGCTCGACGAGGAGCTCGAGGGCTTCTCGACGAGCGCGCCGATGACCCCGCCCACCAATCCTGCGATGAGAATGGCCACGAGACCGGCGACGATCCACAGCCGACCCGGTCCGCCCGGGCTGCTCCGTGGCGCGTCCGCCTGGGGCTGGGTGAGGGTGGGGCTCTCGGGTGGGGGCGGCCCGGGCGGGTCGAGCGACCACGGCGGGGTCACGGGTCGCATGAACGGATCGGTCTGGGGGCCGGGCGCGGGGGCGCTGGGCTCGCCCGGCGGTGACTGCGCCGCCGGGGACCAGGGCGAGACCTCCTGGCCGGGCTGCGCGTCGCCCTCGGGCTGGCCTTCCGGGCCGGCGTCGGCCGGGTGATCGGACTGCGGCGGCTTGCTCTCGTGGCCGCCGTCGGGGCCGCCGGCCTGCCCCTCACTCATGGCATCTCCCTTCGGCTCCGGGTGTGCTCCAGCATGGCTCTCGGTCGGTCATAGTCGTCCGCAGAGCTGTGAGGGTCCTGAGAACAGGCTAGGAGCCCCCGAAGAACTGATCTCCTGCGACGCCTTAGCATGACGGTCCCATGTCCTTCGTGTTGACCGACAAGCCGCGCCCGCACGTCTCGCTCGTCACCCTGAACAGGCCCGAGCGCATGAACGCCATGGCATTCGACGTCATGATCCCCCTCCGGAGGGCCCTGGAGGAGCTGAGCCTCGACAACGACACTCGCGTCGTCGTCCTGACGGGGGCGGGTGACGCCTTCTGCTCGGGCGCCGACCTCGAGGACTCGGGCGTGGTGCCGGACATCGACGGGCTGACCACGCCCGGGATCGCCTGGCGGGCGATGGAGCTCCTCCACGACGTCATCATCGCCATGCGCAGGATGCACCAGCCGATCATCGGTGCGATCAACGGCGCCGCCATCGGCGGCGGCTTCTGCCTCGGGGTGGCCGCCGACATCCGCATCGCATCGGAGCGGGCGTACTTCCGCGCTGCAGGGATCAACAACGGCCTGACGTCGAGCGAGCTCGGTATCAGCTACCTCCTTCCCAGGGCGATCGGCGCGTCGCGGGCGTTCGAGATCTTGCTCTCTGGACGTGACGTCGATGCCCGCGAGGCCGAGCGGATCGGGCTCGTGTCGAGGACCGTGCCAGGCCCGGAGGTGCTGGACGCCTGCTACGACCTGGCGGAGCGGATCATCGGGTTCAGCCGGGTGGGTGTGGAGGGCACCAAGCGCCTGCTGTGGTCGAGCCTCGACGCCAGCAGCCTGCACGCCCACATGGACCACGAGGGCCACGCGCAGCTCTACGTGCGTCTCACCACACAGAACTTCGAGGAGGCCGTGCGGGCCCGCAAGGAGCGTCGCGCCCCGGTGTACCGCGACTGATCGGCCGCGTGGTCCACGTCGTGCGCCGGGCCACCTCGCCCGGGCGGCGAGACCATGGGCGCCTGATCTGTCAGCCGATGGCAGCGCCTCGTGCCAACCGCTGCACCAGCTGACGGATCGCCAACGCAGCCAAGGTGACGAGCACCTCGACGGCGATGCGGGCGAGGATCTCTTCCACGGACGACCTCCTGGTCGGGAACGTCCTCCGTGATCGGATGGTAGGCAGCAAGGTTGTCCAGGTGGGGAATGGTCGACCGCGGTGGGCTGAACGTGAGGTGAATTCTCGGAGTGGCTACCGCCGCTCCTCGAGCAGCTCGGGGTGATCGACGATCCACCGCCGCAGCTCTGCCTTGAGCACCTTCCCGCTGGCGTTGGTGGGCAGGCGGTCGACGGTGACGACGTGCCGGGGTGTCTTGAAACCGGCGAGCCGCGATCGCACCAGCTCCATCATCTCGGCCGGCGCGACGGCGCGTCCGGGCCGCGGCACGACGATGGCGCAGACGTTCTCGCCCCAATGTGCGTCCGACACGCCGATCACCGCCGCCTCCCGCACGTCGGGGTGCGAGTGGAGCACGTCCTCGACCTCCCGCGACGCCACGTTTTCCCCACCGGTGACGATGACGTCCTTCTTGCGGTCCACGACGTACAGCAACCCGTCGTCATCGAAGCGCCCCACGTCACCGGTGTGGAACCAGCCGCCGCGCATGGCGTCGGTCGTCGCCGGCTCGTCGTCCCAGTAGCCGGCCATCACCTGTGCCCCACGCACGACGATCTCGCCCACGTCGCCGGTAGCCACCTCACGCTCGTCGTCGTCGACCAGACGCACGATGACGCCAGGCCCCGGCCGGCCGGCGGCGCCCAGCAGTCGAGCGTCGCCCGCCAGGCCTCGGCGGTGCGCCGCCGGGTCGAGAAAGACGGCGTTGCCGGAGAGCTCGGTCATTCCGTATCCCTCGGCCAGCTCCACGCCCAGCTGGCGATCGGCGCGGGCGAGAAGCGTCGGGGGCATCGGTGCTGCGCCGTAGGCAACAGAGCGCAGGGAGGGCACGACGTCACCCTGCG
>VAWP01000094.1:14549-27194 GCA_005888295.1 Actinomycetota bacterium | reverse complement strand
AGGCCGCCGGATCGAAGCGGGGGAGGAGCACGACGGGGCGGCCGTGGCGATGATGGTTGAGGAGGTTGTAGCCGGCGACGTGGCAGAGCGGGAACGGAAAGAGGTAGACGTCGTCGGGGGCGACGGGCCGACATGCGGCGGTGGTCTCGACGGCGGCCAACAAGCTGGCGTGGGTGAGCGTCGCGCCCTTTGGTGAGCCTGTCGTCCCGCTGGTGTAGATGATCCACGCCGGGTCGTCGGCTCGCCGCGCGACCGGTGCAGCAGGTGCCGCCTGTCTGGTGAGCGCCTCGTAGTGGTCGACCTCGAGGATCATGCGGACCGAGGGGACGGACGCTGCGGCGGGGACGACGGGGTGACGGGAGCCGCTGGCTTCCACCAGGAGGGTGGTGCCGGAACGGGCGAGGATGCTGACCAGCTCGGGCGGAGCGAGCCGCTGGTTCAGGAACACCAGGATCCTGCCCGCCCGGGGTACGGCGTAGTAGCACTCGACCCAGGGGAGCGAGTTCTCGCCGATGACGGCGACCCGATCGCCCGGGTCGGTCAGGGCCTCCACGACTGCGGCGACCTGTGCCACCCGTTCGGACAGGGCGCCGAAGGTGAGCGTCGTGCCACCGAGGGACAACGCCGGCGCGGCAGGGCTCTCGCTGGCTCGGTGCGCGATGAGATCGTGGAGGAGCACGGCCGCTCCGATCGGCTCAGCTCAGGGCGTCGTAGCCCCAGCTTCATAGTCGACGTCGAGGGTTCCCGTGTGTGTATGAGCGTGGCCACCCCTGTCGACGCCCGACCCGTGGGCGGCCGGGCGATCCAGGCCGCAGGTCCGTCCCGGAGCGATCAGGGTCTCGTGTTCTTTGGGCCGTTCCACATTGCGTCGAAAGTGGGCGGCTGACCTGCCGCCCAGGCCGCCCCTTTCGACCAAATCTGGAACCGGACCACGGTGCCAGCGTCCACCTGCCGGTCCACTGCTGCCAGGACGCCACCACCGTCCCCACCCGGGTCGGTACGCTGCGCGGGTTGCGGGGAGGGAGGTTCAACGCGCGTTGGCACGGTGTGTGAGCGGCCACGAGGTGCTCGCCGGCGATCGGTTCTGCGGCCGATGTGGATGGGCCGTGCCCGCTCACTGCCCCTACGGGCACCCGGCCGAGCCCGGTGACGCCTTCTGCCAGGAGTGTGGTGCTGCGGTCGACCGCCGAGCCCACCAGCTGGCGGTGGCAGGGCCGCCGGCGCAGCTCCCGGGGGCCCCGGCGGCCACCGCCGCGGCCCCCGCCGCGGCGGCGAGTGCGACGTGGCAGGCCCTCGCCGCACTCCCGGGTCCGACGCCCAGGCCGCTTCCGGGCCCGGTGGCGCCGGGCCCCTCGCCAGCGGGGCCGGGCGGCGTCGTCGCCCAGCCAGGAGCGAGGCGGACTGGGAGCTGGGGGTCGGGAGCGCGGGCGGCGGCCGTCGTCGCCGTGCTGCTCGTGCTGGGGGCGGCGGGCCTCGGCGTGTACGCGGGGGCGACCGGAGGGCGGACACAGGGCAGCGCCCTGTCGTCCATGCCCGGCGCGGTCGTGCCGTCCGCATCTCGGCGCGCCACCAATCCGTCGTCCGGGCGCCCGGGCAGCGTTCCCTCGACCACCTTCCCGTCGACCACCGAGCCGCCGTCCACGACGGTGCCGCCCCCGAGCGTCCCTCCGGCCACTGCGCCGGCGGCGCCCGCGGCGAGCGCCCTCCCGGGGCTGGGCTCCCTCGCCGGCGACTGGACCGGACACGGCGGAGGCGTGCACATCAGCGCCGATGGTCAGGGACAAGCGACGTTTCGCGCCTACCGGTTCTGCGCCGACAACCCGACCCCGCCGTGCGACGCCGTGAACGGCAACACGATCGTCGACGGCGGTCACGCCCAGTTCAGCCTGACGGCCGCTGGTGCTCCCGGCAACGCGACCGGTCGGGTGACGAGCAGCAATGATCCGCAGGCCTTCCAGCCCGGCTTCGTCATGACGGTCACCTTCGCGCCGGGCGACGTGATGCTCGTGAGCTCGTCGCCGACTGCACAGCGCGTCGCCTACTGCGGCCCGCGCGCCGCTGCAGGCGCCTGCGGCGCCTGAGGCGCCGGACGCGCTGGTCCGGGCCTTCCCACCCGGCGTGGTGGCCAGGCTGCCGCTCCGCCTGCAGGAAGCCTCAGGCCCCCGGTAGCCGGAGCACGCTCCCGTCGGGCACCGTGCGGGCCGCGTTGGTGGTCTGTGAGATGGCGGTCCCGTCGAGGCGCACCGAGGTGTTGTCGCAGCCGCCCTGGCTTCTCGGCTGGTAGGTCACCGAGACGGCCTCCGGCACGACCGGCCGCCCCGTGACGGTGACGGCCCGCAGGTCGCTCCATCGAACGCTCACCGGGGGATCGTCGCAGCGGGCGAAGACCTCGGACCAGACCACGGGCTCGGCGAGGTGGCGGGCGCTGACGTGCAGGTCGCGGATCACGGTCTGCTCGCCTGACGCCATGTCGGAGACCGTGGCCCGCCAGGCGTGTGTCCCGCCGGGTGCCGGCGAAGACGGTGCCTTTCGCACCGTCAGCTCGTACCGGCGGCGGGGTTGCCACGCAAAGAGCCGGGTGTTGGGGTTGCCGTCCCAGCCGGGCAGCGCCGAGACAGAGCCGCCGAGCTCGCCCCCGCCGGCGTGGTAGCCGCCCCAGTTCACCGCCGGGCTGGGTGAGCCGGTCGGAAGCCACTGGAGCCCCGTGTGGCCCGCTCCGACGCTTCGCTCGCCATCGTGAAAGCTGGCCTGGAGAGCCCAGAAGTAGAGCTCGGGCACGCTCGGGGGAGCGACGACCTCGAGCACGGCGGCCACCTCATCCAGCAGTTCGGGGCGATCGAAGCGCCACCAGAGGTGGAAGGACGAGGCTCCGTTGGCGGAAGGGGGCGCGCCTCGCACACGGGGGAACAGCCGGAGCACGTCGCCACCGTACTGTGACCGGGTTTCCCCGCACCGGATGGTGTCAGAACCCGATGGCTCGAAATAACACCCGTGTGATCAAATAGGTACGATGACCTCCCACGCCGTCTCCTCGGCGCCGCCGTCCGGTCCGGGCGTCCTCGCCGACTTCCACCCGGCCGTCCGCGCCTGGTTCGAGGCCCGGTTCCCCGAAGGACCGACCGAGCCGCAGCAGCGGGGCTGGCCGGAGATCCGCTCGGGACGCGACACCCTCGTGGCCGCCCCCACGGGTTCGGGCAAGACCCTGTCCGGCTTCCTCGTCGCCATCGACGCGCTCTACCGGGCCCACGACCGGGGCGAGCGCGTGACCGGCACGACCCGGGTGGTTTACGTGTCGCCGCTCAAGGCCCTTGCCGTCGACATCCACCAGAACCTGGAGCGGCCGCTCCGCGAGATCGAGGCGACGGCCAGGGAGCTCGGCCTGGCCGCGCCCGACCTGACCGTCGCCGTGCGGACCGGCGACACGCCCAGCTCGGCGCGCGCCGCCATGCTCAAGGTGCCGCCGAGCTTCCTCATCACCACCCCGGAGAGCCTCTACCTGCTGGTGACGGCCGAGCGGAGCCGAGAGCTGCTCCGCCACGTCGACAGCCTGATCGTGGACGAGATCCACACCATGGCTCGCGACAAGCGCGGCTCGCATCTGGCGCTCACCATCGAGCGCCTCACACACCTGCAACACGGGCCGGCACCACAGCGCATCGGCCTGTCGGCGACGCAGCGTCCGATCGAGGCCATCGGGCGCCTGCTCGTCGGCGTCGGCGAGCGGCAGGCTGCGTCCATCGTCGACTGCGGCCATCAGCGCCACCTCGACCTCGCCCTCGAGCTGCCCGGGACCGAGCTCGGTGCGGCGGCGTCGACCGAACAGCTGGGCGAGGTCATGGACCGGATCGCGACGCACGTCCGGGAGCATCGCACCACCCTCGTGTTCGTCAACACCCGTCGCCTGTCCGAGCGGCTCGCCCACCAGCTCGGCGAACGGCTCGGTCCCGATCAGGTGGCCGCCCACCACGGCAGTCTCTCCAGAGAGCGGCGACAGCGGGTGGAGGCCCGCCTGCGGGCGGGTGACCTGCGGGCCCTGGTTGCCACGGCGTCCCTCGAGCTGGGCATCGACATCGGTCCGGTCGAGCTGGTCTGCCAGGTGGGCTCACCTCGGAGCATCGCCACCTTCCTGCAGCGCGTGGGCCGCTCGAACCACTCGCGTGCCGGCACGCCGTCGGGCCGTCTCTATCCGCTCACTCGCGACGAGCTGCTCGAGTCGGCCGCCCTCCTGACCGCTGTCCGTGGAGGCCGGCTCGACGCGCTGCAGCCACCCGTGGCTCCGCTCGACATCCTCGCCCAGCAGGTCGTCGCCGAGGTGGCGGCCGAGGAGTGGAAGGAGGCCGACCTCCTCGAGCTGTTCCGTCACGCCGCGCCCTACGCCCAGCTGGAGCGCGCCGACTACGACGCCGTGCTCGATTTCGTCTCCGACGGTGTGCAGACGGGCCGCGGCCGCCGAGGCGCCTACGTGCACCGGGATCGGGTCAACGGCTCGGTGCGCGGACGGCGCGGCGCCCGACTGGCCGCGCTGACGAGCGGTGGTGCCATCCCCGAGGTGGGCGACTATCGGGTGCTCCTCGACCCGGACGACACCTTCGTCGGTACGGTCAACGAGGACTTCGCCATCGAGTCGATGGCGGGTGACGTCTTCCTCCTCGGGACGCATTCGTGGCGGATCCGACGGGTCGAGCAGGGCGTGGTCCGGGTGGTCGACGCCGAAGGGGTGCACCCCACCATTCCGTTCTGGCTCGGCGAGGCGCCGGCCCGCACGGACGAGCTGTCTGCCGAGGTTTCGGGCCTACGCCGGCTGGTGGACGAACGGCTGGCGGCGGGGGACAAGGCCGGCGCCCATGCCTACCTCGTCGAGGTGTGCGGGATCGACGCCGAGGCGGCGACCCAGCTGGTCGAGTACCTCGCCGCCGGGCGCGCCGTCCTCGGCGTGCTGCCCACGACCGACGACGTGGTGTTCGAGCGCTTCTTCGACGAGACGGGCGGCATGCAGCTGGTCGCCCACACGCCGTTCGGAGGGCGGGTCAACCGCGGCCTCGGGCTGGCCTTGCGCAAGCGCTTCTGCGCCACCTTCGACTTCGAGCTCCAGGCCGCCGCCAACGACGACGCGGTCGTGCTGTCGCTCGGGCCCCAGCACAGCTTCCCGCTTGCCGACGCGCCGCGGATGCTGCGGTCGACCACCGTCGAGGACGTGCTCGTCCAGGCGGTCCTCGCCTCGCCGATGTTCACGGCCCGCTGGCGATGGAACCTCACCCGGGCCCTGGCCGTGCTGCGCTTCCGCGGTGGACGGCGCAACCCCCTGCCCATCCAGCGCATGGAGTCCGACGACCTCATGGCCGCCGTCTTCCCGGCTCTGGCAGCCTGCCAGGAGAACGCGGCGGCGGGGCCGGTGGTCGTTCCCGATCACCTGCTCGTGCGTCAGACGGTCTACGACTGCCTGCACGAGGCCATGGACATCGACGGCCTGCGTCACCTCGTAGGACGGCTGGAGTCCGACGGGGTGCGCGTGCACCTGGTCGAGACGGCTGAGCCGTCGGTTCTCGCCCACGAGATCCTGAACGGGCGGCCGTACACCTTTCTCGACGACGCCCCGCTCGAGGAGCGCCGCACCCGTGCGGTGCAGCTGCGGCGCACGCTGCCCGTCGACGCCAGCGAGCTGGGGCGGCTCGACGAGGCGGCCATCGCCCGGGTGCGCGAGGAGGCCGCGCCCGAGCTGCGCGACGCCGAGGAGCTCCACGACCTGCTGCTGTCGCTCGTCCTCACCCGTCCCCTGTCCGAGCACCGCGACTGGCTCGAGGGGCTGGCCGCCGCCGGCCGGGCGACGACGGTATCGACGCAGGCGCGACAGCTGTGGTGCGCCGTCGAGCGGCGCCGGGAGGTCGAGGCGCTGCTGCCCGAGGCGACCTACGCGCCCGATCTCGCGGTACCCGCGGCCCTCGTGTCCAGCCCGGCGCCCGACGCCGACGACGCGGCGGCCACGGCGATCAGGGGCCATCTCGACGTGGCCGGCCCGGTGACCGTGGAGGACCTGGCCGACCGGACGGCCCTGTCTGCCGGGACGGTCCGCATCGCGCTCGGCCGCCTCGAGGCCGAGGGGTTCGCCATCCGCGGTTCGTTCGACCCGGCAGCCGGCGCCGACGAGCAGTGGTGCGCCCGGCGACTGCTCACCCGCATCCACTCCTACACGCGCACCCGCCTCCGTCGGGAGATCGATCCCGTCACCGCGCAGGACCTCATGCGTTTCCTCCTGCGCTGGCAGTACGTAGCCCCTGGGACGCAGCGCCAGGGGCGGCGGGGCGTGCTCGCGGTGGTCGATCAGCTCCAGGGCTTCGAGGTCGCCGCGGGGGCGTGGGAGGAGGCCGTCTTCCCGACCCGCGTCGAGGGCTACCAGGCCCCGTGGCTCGAGGACCTGTGCCGGTCGGGCGAGCTGGCGTGGGGACGGCTGAGCGTGCGGTCACAGGAGAGCGAGGCATCGCCCCGGCGGGGAGCGGCGACACCGTCCCGCGCCACGCCGATCACCTTCGCCGTGCGCGACGACCTGCCGTGGCTGCTCCAGGCGGCGCGGGGCGATGTGCAGCCCGCCGAACCGGCCCACGGGGCGGCCAAGGAGGTGCTCGAGGCGCTCGAGGCTCGGGGAGCCCTTTTTCACTCCGAGCTGCGGGCCGTCACCCGGCGCCTTCCGATCGAGGTCGAGGAGGGCCTGTGGGACCTGGTGTCCCGGGGCCTGGTCACCGCCGACGGCTTCCAGGCCGTCCGGTCGCTCCTGTCGGCCCGGGAGATGTGGCGCCGCCGTCAGCAGGGCGGCCGTGCTCAGGGGCGCCAGCGGGCCCTGGGCCGACGCCGGGCCTCGGCCTGGCGGGAGGGCGGTGAGGGCCGGTGGGCGCCGCTGCCGGACGCGGCTGCCGTCGACGACCGGGACGCTCTGGCCGAGACGGTGGCCGAGCAGCTGCTGGCCCGCTGGGGAGTGGTGTTCTGGGACCTGATGACCCGCGAGACGCTCGCCGTGCCCTGGCGGGAGGTGATCTGGGCCCTGCGACGCATGGAGGCGAGAGGTCTCATCCGCGGCGGGCGCTTCGTGTCGGGCTTCGTCGGGGAGCAGTACGCCCTGCCCGATGCCGTCGAGGAGCTCCGTCGGGTGCGGCGGACCGAGCGCTCGGGCGAGCTGGTCCGCGTCAGCGCCGCCGACCCCCTGAACCTGGTGGGCATCGCGGTGCCCGGGGCCCGGGTCCCCGCCGTGCGCTCGAACTCGATCGTCTACCGCGACGGCCTGCCCGTCGACGCCGCGCTCGGGGCGTCGACGCCACCCGTCCGGCGGTCGCGGGCTAGGTTCGGCGTCGGAGACGGCTGACGAGGGAGGAGATCCCGATGGGGCTGTTCGACAAGGCCAAGGCCAAGGCCGAGGAGCTGGCCGACAAGGCCCAGGGCGCGGCGGCCGAGCACGATCTCTCGGGGAAGGCCGACAAGGCCAGCGAGAAGACCGGGGAGCTGGCCGCCAAGCTCGAGGCCAAGGCCGACGAGCTCACGGGCAAGGCCCAGAACGCGGCGGCCGACCGCAAGGACCAGATGTCCGGGGCCATCGACAAGGCGGCCAAGACCGCCGACGAGCGGACCAAGGGCAAGTACCACGACAAGATCGCCAAGACGGCGGACAAGGCTCAGGGCTACGTGGACCGCCTCGAGCGACGTGATGAAGGCGGTGGGTCGAAGAGCGAGGGCGACGAGCGCCCGCCGGGCGGCGGGGGCCAGTAGCCCCGCACGCGACCTGCTACCCGAGTGGCACCACCGCCGCCGCCTCGGTGATCCTGGCGACGATGGCGCCCAACTGCTCCACCTCGAGACGGACCTCGTCTCCCGGGCCGAGCCACGGGTACTGCTCGGTCCCGTGCAGCCCCGACAGCTCGAGGATGCAACCGCTGCCGACCGTCCCGCTCCCCAGGACGTCGCCGACCTGCACCCGTGTGCCCCGCGACGCGTAGGCCAACATCTGCCCGAAGGACCAGTGCAGGTCGGCCAGGTTGCCCCTGCTGTACGGAACACCGTTGACCGAGGCGGTCATCTCGAGGTCGTAGGCGCGGCCCCGGCGTCGTGGCTCCAGCTCGTCCGCCGTGAGCAGAGCGGGACCGAGCGAGGTGGCCGAGTCCTTGCCCTTGGCGGGTCCGAGGAGCTGTCGCATCTCCCGCATCTGGAGGTCGCGCGCGCTCCAGTCGCACATGACCGTGTACCCGGCGATGTGTGAGTCGGCCTGCCCGGGCGACAGGTTGCTCCCGGGCCGTCCGACGACCGCTGCGATCTCCAGCTCGTAGTCGAACTGGGAGCTGCCCGGAGAGATGGCCACGTCGTCGTGAGGACCGCAGACCGCCGACGGGTTGGTGAAGTAGAACACGGGCAGCTCGTACCAGTCGGGGTCGACCTCCTGTCCGAGGCGGCGGCGACTGTTGGCGACGTGTGACTCGAAGGCCATGAAGTCCCGGACCGACGGGGGGACCGGGACCGGCGCTCGCAGCTGGGCACCGACGAGGGGGACGACCTCGAGGGGGCTCGCCACCGCTCGCTCAGCCGGGCCCACCAACGTGGCATCGTCGGCGAGCAGGTCGATGAGGGTGGCCGGCTCCTCGAGGCCGTGGATCGTGTCGTCCCTGACCAGGCCGGGCCGATCCGCGCCGAGGGTCGGCGACCGGTAGGTCACCCAACGCATGCTCGACACCTCTCCGCGTCGGGACGAAGATAAACCGCGTGATTCCCTATGAGCGAGGACTCCATACCGTGGGCCCTGACGTGCTCGCCTACCTGCAGCCCGACGGCGGGTGGGGCTGGAGCAACGCCGGTCTCGTGCTCGGTCGCGACGAGGCGCTGCTCGTCGACACCCTCTTCGATCTGCGTCTGACCGGCGAGATGCTCCGGGCCATGTCCGACCACCTCGCCGGGCGACCGATCTCCACGGTGGTGAACACGCACGCCAACGGCGATCACTGCTTCGGTAACGAGCTCGTTCCCGATGCGGAGGTGGTCGCGTCCCGCGCCGCGGCCTCGGAGATGCCCGAAGCCCCACCGGGGCTGTTGGGACAGCTCGTGTCGGCTGAGCTCGATGAGCCCCTGGCGGGCTTCGTCAAGCAGGCGTTCGGGCCCTTCCGCTTCGACGAGATCACGATGCGGGCTCCGACCCGGACCTTCGACGGTCGGCTCGACCTCGACGTCGGAGACCGTCGCGTGGAGCTCATCGAGGTCGGGCCCGCCCACACCCTCGGTGACGTGATCGTCCACGTGCCCCACGCCAGCACGGTGTTCACGGGCGACATCCTCTTCGTCGGGGTGACTCCTGTGATGTGGGCCGGTCCGATCGGCAACTGGATCGCCGCGTGTGACCGCATCACCGCGCTCGGCGCCGCGACCATCGTTCCCGGCCACGGTCCGGTGACCGACGCCAGTGGTGTGAACGGCGTGCGCAGCTACCTGGAGTGGGTCAGGGACGAGGCCACCAGCCGGTTCGAGGCCGGGATGTCCGCGACCGAGGCCGCCCGCGACATCGATCTCGGACCCTTCGCCGGGTGGGTGGACTCTGAGCGCATCGTCGTCACCGTCGACAGCATCTACCGCGAGCTGGATCCCTCGCGCCAGCGATCGAGTGTCCTCACCCTGGTGGAAGCGATGGCCTCCTATCACTGAGGTGGCCATGGGTCGTGGTACCGGCCGGCTGGCCGCCATCGTTGTCGCCGCTGCAGTCACCTTCGCGTCGTGCGGCTCGGGGCCCAGCGGGTCCTCGGCGCCGGCTGCCACGGCGTCGACAGTCGCGCCGACGGGGCGGCCGGCGCTCGGGCCCTTCGCCGTCGGCACGATGATGCGAACCCTGGTCGACACCAGCCGGCCCACGGCCGCTCAGGGCGGCGCCCCGGCCAGGCCCAGCCGCACGCTGGTGACGACGATCCTGTACCCGGCCGTCGGCCCCGCCAGCCCCAGTCCCGCCGCCCGCGCGAACGCTCCGCCCGAGGCCGCCGCCGGGCCGTTCCCGCTGATCGTGTTCGCCCACGGCAGCAGCGCCGCCCCAGCCGACTTCGCGGCACTGCTCGGGTCGTGGGCTGCGGCGGGCTACGTGGTCGCGGCGCCCGAGTTTCCGCTGACGGGGACGCACGCCCCCGCCAACTCGCAGTTCACGGACTACGTCAACCAGCCCCGTGACGTCAGCTTCGTCATCGACCAGATGCTGGGGGCACCGCCGCCCTCGCTGGCCGGGTTGGTGGATGCTCGCCGCGTCGGCGTGGCCGGGCACTCGATCGGAGGCGCGACGACCATGGCGCTGGCCTTCAACAGCTGCTGTCTCGACCCCCGTGTGAAGGCCGTGGTCGTAATGGCGGGCGTGGCCCTGCCCTTCTCGGGTGGCACCTACTTCGGCCGTGTGGCGTCGCCACCGGCGCTGTTCCTCCAGGGGTCCGCCGACCAGAGGGTCGTCCCCGCCACGGGCATCTCGTTGTACAACCAGGCCCGGCCGCCGAAGGCGCTCGTGAGCATCGTCGGCGGCACCCACAGCGGCCCCTATCAGGGCGACCAGCTCACGCCCCAGGTCGACCTCGTCGCTCGGGTGTCGGTCGGCTTCCTGGACCGCTACCTCGGGGGGATGCGAGACGGGATCACCCGGCTGCGACAAGCCGTCGCCTCCTCCAACGGCCTGGCCACACTGCGCGAGTCAGGCCTCTGAGAGGTGTCGGGCACATGCAGTCGGGGCCCGCTGAACTGGTAGGTTGCTCGCTCTAACCGTTTGTAGGGCGAACGATCAGCGACGACCATGAGGCACGTGGACAGTGAGCGACTCGGCGAGCAGCCGGTAGGGAGCGGGCTGGAAGGCGAGGCGCGGGGCGCGGCGGGCGACGGGCAGGTGATCAGGACCGTCGACCTGACCAAGGTCTATCCGGGTACCGACTTCAAGGCGGTCGACACCCTCAACCTGTCCGTCGGGGCCGGCGAGATCTTCGGGCTCCTCGGCCCGAACGGAGCGGGCAAGACGACCACGGCCGGGATGCTCACCACCCGGGTGATCCCGACGAGCGGCGAGGCCTACGTGGCGGGGATCGACGTCGTCGCCCACCCGGCGCTGACGAAGCAGGTGATCGGCGTGGTGCCGCAGGAGAACACGCTGGACCGCGCCCTGAACGTGTGGGAGAACCTCTTCTACCACGGTCGCTTCTTCGGCATGTCGAGCAAGGAAGCCCGGTCCGCCGCCGACTTCCTGCTCGACATGTTCCAGCTGTCGAAGTGGGGGCAGGCATCCGTCTACGCGTTGTCGGGCGGCATGGCTCAGCGGCTCATGGTCGCCCGCGCCATCCTGCATCGGCCGGCGATCCTGTTCCTCGACGAGCCCACGGCCGGGCTCGACCCCCAGAGCCGCATCGCCCTGTGGGAGATCCTGTCGATGCTCCACGACCGCGGCCAGACGATCCTGCTCAGCACGCACTACATGGAAGAGGCGGACCAGCTGTGCGACCGGCTGGCCATCATCGACCACGGCCGCATCCTGGCGCTCGACACGCCGGCGGGCCTCAAGGCCAGCGTGGGAGCAGACACGATCGTCACGGTGAGCGCCGGGGGCGATCTCGCCTCGCTGGCGGGACTGCTCGAACGCGAGGTGGAGGGTGTGACCCAGACCCAGCAGGTCGACGGGACGGTGCGGGTCCATGTGAAGGGGGCGTCGAGCGTGCTGCCCCAGGTCGTCACGGCGGCGGAGCGAGGCGGCTTCGAGGTCAACGACCTCTCGGTCGCCGAGCCGACGCTCGAGACCGTGTTCATCAACCTCACCGGGAAGGAGCTGCGCGACTGATGGCGACGATCAGCGTCGAGGCCCCGGCTGGCCTGCTCGGCCACCCCAGCCGTTCGGCGGTGCAGGCCAGCAGGACGGCCTTCGTGGCCCTCCTCCAGCGGGACCTGGCCGTGCTGCGCAAGAACATCGGCGAGTTCGTCGGCCGGACGGTCATCCAGCCGTTTCTCCTGGTGTTCGTCTTCCTCTACGTCTTCCCGACCATCGGCCAGGGCATCGGCGGCGGGCGGGGGACGGCGGGCGAGTCGGCGTTCGCGACCATCCTCGTCGCCGGTGTGGTCGGCCTGTCGATCATGTTCCAGGGCATCCAGTCGGTGGCGCTCCCCATGTCGGCCGAGTTCGGCTACACCAAGGAGATCCAGGATCGGGTCCTCGCGCCCCTGCCCGTGTCGCTGGTCGCCATCGGCAAGGTGACGACGGGGGCGATCCAGGGCCTGATCGCTGCGGTCATCGTGTTTCCCATCGCGTCGGTGGTGCACGCCAAGAACGTGTCCGCCCACCTCGCCATCCACTGGCCCGTGGTGGTGACCCTCATCCCGCTCACCTGCGTCATGTGCGCCAGCCTCGGGCTGCTCATCGGTTCACGGGTCGAGCCGCGCAACATCGGTGCCATGTTCGGGTTCCTGGTGCTGCCCATGACCTTCCTGGGCGGGACCTACTACCCCTGGACGACGCTGGCCAACCTCAAGTTCGCCGGGTGGTCGTGGCTGCAGACCGTCGTGCTGGTCAACCCGCTGCTCTACGTGACCGAGGGGTTCCGTGCCGCGCTCACCAGGGCGCCCCACATGCACCTGTACATCATCTATCCCGCGCTGATCGGATTCTGCGCCCTCTTCCTC
>VAWP01000094.1:0-14361 GCA_005888295.1 Actinomycetota bacterium | reverse complement strand
GATCCTCCTGGTGGTGCCAGAACTCGATCCAGTCCGGCACCACGCGGTAGCCACCCCAGCTGGGTGGGCACGGCACCTCACCGTCACCGAATCGCTCCGCGAGCTCGGTGACGCGGTCCTCCAGGACCTGGCGTCCGGCGATGACGGCGCTCTGGTGCGAGGCCCACGCCCCGATCTGGCTGGGGCGGGGTCGGGTCCGCCAGTAGTCCTCGGTCTCCTGGCGGGACACCCCGTGGACGGCTCCGCCCGCCCTGACCTGGCGCACAGGCGGCCAGTGGAACACGAGCGCGGCCCGGGGATTGGCTCCAAGATCGGCCGCCTTGGCGCTCTCGTAGCTCGTGTAGAAGACGAATCCCCGGTGATCGACCTCCTTGAGCAGGACCACCCGCCCCGAAGGCACCCCCTCCGGCGTGGCCGTGGCCACCACCATGGCGTCGGTGGCCGCCTCCTGGTGCCAGCGCCGGAACTGGCGTATGGGGTCGGGATCGAGATCCTCCTCCCGCAGGACGGCCATGGCAGATTTTGGGCAGTTTTCTGACGCGGGCGTCAAGCACAAGCGTTACAGTGTCTTTGCGGGCCAGAGGGCGGTGGCCATTTACAACCCGGGGGGAGCGATGCCACCGTTGGTCGTAGGCGGCCGATATCAACTTGTCCAGAGGCTGGGATGGGGCGGCATGGCAACCGTCTGGCGGGGCGACGACCTCGTTCTCGGGCGCCCGGTGGCGGTCAAGGTGCTCCACGAGGGCCTGGCGCAGGACGTGGGCTTTCGGGGTCGCTTCGAGCGCGAGGCGCACCACGCCGCGCTGCTGAGCCACACCAACATCGTCACCGTGCACGACTCGGGCCGGGACGGCGAGACGCTCTTCATGGTGATGGAGCTTGTCGACGGACGCTCGCTCCGCTCCATCCTCGCCTCGGCCGTCGGTCCGGTCACCGAGTCGCACACGGCGCGCCTCGGTTGCCAGGTGCTCGCCGCTCTGGCGCACGCCCACGCCCGGGGCATCGTGCACCGGGACATCAAGCCGGCGAACATCCTGATCGACGGCGACGACGTGGTGAAGGTGGCCGATTTCGGGATCGCCAAGGCGGCTGAGGACACGACCGACCTGAGCCCGGCCGGGATGGTCATGGGCACGGCCGCCTATGTCTCTCCGGAGCAGGCGGCGGGCCGGGCCGTGACCCCCGCGTCGGACCTGTACTCGCTGGGTTGCGTGCTGTACGAGTGCCTCGCCTCCCGGCCGCCGTTCGTCGGACCGAGCGTGCTGGCTGTGGCCCTGCAGCACTACAACGAGCAGCCACCGCCTTTGCGGTCCCGCACGCCCAGTGTCCATCCCGCGGTCGAGCGCGTCGTGATGCGGGCGCTGGAGAAGGACCCTGCTCGGCGCTTCGAGTCCGCCCCCGAGATGGACTCGGCCTGGGTGGAGGCCGCGGGTCGGGACACGTCCAGGCTGTCGTTGGTCGGCGCACCCCTCGATCAGGGCAACGGCTCCGACGGTTGGCGGGAGTTCGTTCCCGCGGGACGGACGGCTTCCACCGGCAACATGGAGCAGATCAGCGTCGATTGAGGTAGACGCGCCGGCTGCCTAGCTGGGGTCGGGGTCGGTCTGCTGGAGCGCGGTGTAGGCCGCCGCCGCCTCCTCGGTCCGTGGTCCCGGACAGCGGGGCAGGCCGCGGCCGTCGACCCGCCGGATGGCTTGCACGTTGCGGGTGGCCGAGGTGAGGAACGCTTCCTCGGCCGCGGCGAGCGCCGTCATCGGGACGTCGCGCTCGGCGACGTCGAGCCCGCAGCGTTCGATGACGAGGGCTCTGGTCACGCCCGCCAGGCAGCCCGCCGACAGCGGTGGTGTCATCAGGCGCCCGTCGAGGACCAGGAAGACGTTCGAGCCGCTGCCCTCGCAGAGGTTGCCCGCCGTGTTGGCGAAGATGGCTTCCGATGCGCACTGTCGCCGCGCCTCGGACAGGGCCAGGACGTTCTCGGCGTAGGAAGTGGTCTTCACCCCGACGAGGGCGCCGCGCTCGTTGCGGGGCCAGGGAACCGTGACGACGTCGGTGCTCGGAGGCCGCTCGGGTGCCGGGCCCAGCAAGACGGCCGCCGTCGGACTGCTGTCGCCCCGGTCGGAGCCGAGGGGACCGCTGCCGCTGGTGTAGACGACGCGGAGGACGACGTCGGTGACATCCGCTGCGGTGGTCACCTCGTCGACCGCCGTTCGGAGGGAACCCGTGTCGGGCGCCGGCAGGCCCAGGGCGACCGCGGAGCGAACCAGGCGCGCGAGATGGCGCGTCACGGCCAGGGGACGGCCGTCGCGCACGGCGATCGTCTCGAAGACGCCGTCGCCCACGGTCAAGCCGTGGTCGAACGCCCCGACCCGGGAGTCGTCGGTGTCGATCAGCTCTCCGTTGACCCACACCTTCATCGACGGGCCCCGCCGGACGCCCCCGCAGGCCGGCCCGAGGGCCCGCCGATGCTCCACACCTCGGCCAGGAACTCGGCCATCTCGCCGGTGAGCCGGTCCGGCCACAGCCGCAGCTCGAGCGGGGACCGGGCCCGTACGAGGTGCGCATTGGGCAGCTCTCGCACCAGGTTGGTGGCGTCGTTCAAGGGATGGATGAGGTCGTTGCGGTGTCCGAGCACCAGGGTGGGCACGGCGATCCTTCGGCGCTCCTCCACCGCCGGTGCGGTGGGGCCGACGAGGATGCCGTGGAGCACCGCCGCCATCTGCTCGGGAGGGAGCGACGCCGCGTTGAGCATGCTGTTCATCGGGGCGAACGGCGTCCGGGGCAGGTGCCTCACCAGCCCCGAGAGGACGGTGGCCACGGGCCTGGCGTAGTGCAGGGCCAGCACGAGCGGCACGAAGAGCACGGCGGCAGCGGGCACGGCCCACTCGAGCGCGGGCATCTCCACCACCAGTCCCCGGACGCGCTCCGGCGCCAGCACGGCGGCCTGCAGGCTCACGTTGGCGCCGAGCGAGACACCTCCCAGCACCGCCTGGTCGGCACCGAGGTGGTCGAGCAGGGCGAAGACCTGACGGGCGTACAGATCGATGCGGTAGGCCGAGGCGTGCTCGGGATGGTCGCTGCGGCCGTGTCCGAGCAGGTCGAGCAGCACGACCCGGTTGCCCTGGCGCGCCAGGGCTTCTGCGATACCGCGGTTGACGTCGGCGTCGAGCAGCAGGCCGTGCAGGTAGACGAGCAGGTGGTCGCCCTGGCCGAACACCTCGTAGGCGAGGTCGTTGCCCTCGAACCGGAACGACCGGGCTTCGGGGCGGCGGGCGGTCGGCCGTGCCCTTCGGCCGCTTCGTGGCGGAACGACGGGCTCGTCGGGCAACTGGTCGAAGGCCTGGGCCGTCATGCCTCCAGCCTACGGGGTCGTGATTACCGGCAGCCGGCAGCCTTGATGGCTCGCCCTCCTCCCCAGGGGGGATCAGGGCCTGGTCTCGAGGCCCTTCCAGAGCGTCGCCACGGCGGTCTCGGCCCATCGGCGGGGACGCTTCCTGCCCGCCAGGTGCCGGGCGAAGAACGAACCGATGAGCATCTCCATCACGAGGTCGAGGTCGGCGTCGGGCCGGATCAGGCCGAGCTCCTGTGCCCGCCGCAGGAGCTGCTGGCTACGCTGCTGGCGAGGGCGGATGATGCGTCGACGGTGCAGCTCGAGGAACTCGGCCTCGCCCGCGTCCGCCAACAGCGAGATCGCGCCGTGGATCGTCCGACGGTCGGGCGAGCTGGTCCACCGGGACCATGGTGGCGAGGGCCGCCGTGGCCAGGTCGGCCTTGTTGCGGTAGCGCCGGTAGATCGTGGTCTTGGCCACACGCGCCTCCGCGGCAACCCCTTCGACAGAAAGCAGGCGGTAGCCGCGGCCTCGCAACAACCGCAGGGTGGCGGCGAGGATGGCGTCGTCGGTGTGCTCGTCGCGCGGCCTTCCCCGGGGGTGCGTGGCAGCGGCGTCGGTGCCCACGGCTACGCGGTCGCCGGGGCCGCGGCCTGCACCTCTGGCGACTGGCCCACGAAGTCCCGCTGACGGACGAACACCGCGGCGAGCACGGCGCCCACGAAGGCGGTCACGGAGGCCACGATGAACAGCTCGTTGAGGCTGCTGATGAACGCCTGGTTGGCCGCGTGGCTGACCGTGGCGCGCAACGGCGCCGGCACGCCTGCGATGACCTGGCGGCTGCCGCCCGCCGAGACGCCCTGGGCGATCTGGCTCACGTGCGGAGCCGCCGGCGTGCCAGCCAGCAGATTGCCCAGCTTGCTCTGAACGCTGCTCTGGAAGATGGCGCCGAGGTAGGCGATACCCGTGGCCAGCCCCACCTGCCTGAACGTGTTGTTGATGCCCGACGCCATGCCGCTTCGGGCCGGCTCGACCACCCCGACGGCCGCCGAGGCCAGCGGCGGGTTGATCATGCCGATGCCGATGCCGGCGAGGATGAAGCCAGGCAGCAGGCCGACCCAGGTGTCTCCGAGCTGTCGGCCTCCCATGAGAACGAGAGCGATGCCCACGAGCACCAGCCCGCCGGCGAGGAAGATGCGGATCGCCAGCCGGGCCGACAGCTTCCCGGCCAACGGAGCGACGACGAATGACAGCAGGGTGACCGGGAGGTACACCAGGCCCGTCTTGAGGGGGCTGTAGTCGAGGACGTTCTGCAGGTAGAGGCTGATGTAAAGGAACATCGAGAACATCGAGGCGGCGATGAAGAACGCCGTCGCCGAGGCGCCCACGAACGCAGGCTTGCGAAACAGGCTGAGGTCGAGCATCGGGTGCCGTCTGCGGGCCTCGATCGTCACGAATGCGAGCAGGGCGACGCCCGAGCCGATGAGGAACGACAGGATCAGGGGGCTCGTCCAGCCGTCGCTGTTGCCGCGGATAAGGGCGTACACCAGCAGGGCCAACGAGCCACTGAAGGTGATCGCTCCAGAGAAGTCGATGCCGCTCGGGCTCGGGTCGCGCGACTCGGCGACGTTGCGAAGCGTGAAGACGACCGCCAGGACACCGATCGGGACATTGACGAGGAAGATCCACTCCCAACCGAGGCTGTCGGTCAGCACACCCCCGAGGAGCGGACCGACGGCCACAGCCGCCCCGATGACTGCTCCGATCACGCCGAAGGCCGTGGCTCGTTCGGGTCCTCGAAAGGCGTTGGCGATCAGGGCCAGCGAGGTGGCGAACATCATCGCCCCACCGATGCCCTGCAGGGCGCGGGACGAGGTGAGCATGAGCGGGTTGAGAGCGAGGCCGCACAGGAGCGACGCGCTCGAGAAGACGACCAGGCCGATGACGAAGATCAGCCGGCGCCCGATGAGGTCGGCTATCGACCCCGAGACGAGGAGCACCGCGGCCAGGGTGAGGGCGTAGGCGTCGACGACCCACTGGAGGTCCGAGAAGCTCGAATGCAGCGACCGCTGGATCGAGGGGAGCGCGACGTTGACGATCGTGATGTCGAGCAGGAGCATGAAGGTGGCCACGGCCACCGCGGTGAGCGTCCACCACTTTCGATCGACCATCGGATCCTCCCGAGTGGCGTGGGCGTGGCGCTCGGTCGAGCACCGGGGGATCAGCTACGCAACGTAGCGTATCCAGATCCTTTGCGGTCGTCGAAAGCTCCGACGGCGGGGGGCTGTGGCCCACGTCACGTGGAGTTTTGCCCACCTCGGGCGTACCCTACCGAGCATGAGGACGGCCGCTGGGGGCCCGCCGGAGCTGGACGAGGTCGGTCGGAGCCTCATCAGGCGCGTTCCGGGCGCGCACCTCGCGGGGGCGATCGTCGTCCTGGGCTACCTCCTGTGGCTTCCGCCGCCCGGCGGCCGCGCGTCGGTCCACGACCTGCTCGTCAACTGCATCGCCTTCGCCGTCTACCTCGCCGTGGCCTTTCCCGTCGGTTTCCGCTGGTGTGAGCACGTGGCGCACAAGGCGTGCGATTGGCTCGACGATTGCGGGGCGCCGACCGAGGCCGAGGCTCGAGCGACGCTGTCCCTGCCCTGGCGGCTCGCCGTGATCTCGTTCGCCCTGTGGCTCGGGGCCGTCGCCCTGTTCGCACCGCTCAACCTCGCCTTCGACCACACCGGCGTCGAGAGCGCCCGGGTGTGCATCGGCATCCTGCTCGCCGGCCTGACGACCTCGGCCCTCACCTACCTGCTGTGCGAGCGGGGCATGCGGCCGGTGTTCGCCCTGGCCCTGGCGGACGGGCGGCCAACGGGGACGCGACGCCTCCGGCTGGGTCCCAAGCTCGTCCTGACGTGGGCCCTCGGGTCGGGGGTTCCCTTGCTGGCCATCGCCCTGGCGCCCGTCGGGCTCGGACCCCGTGCCCGGGCCCAGCTGATCGGACCCGTGGTCGCCCTGTCGGTGCTGGGGCTCGTCGTGGGGTGCGCGGTGTCGCTGGTGGCGGCCCGCTTGCTGTCGGATCCGCTCGAGCGGCTCCGCCGAGCCGTGGCGAGCGTGGAGAACGAGGACCTGGACGCGGAGGTGCTGGTCGACGACGCCGGCACGCTCGGTTATCTCCAGATGGGGTTCAACCGGATGGTCGCCGGTCTGCGCGAGCGGCGACGCCTCGCCGACCTGTTCGGCCGGCACGTGGGCGTGGACGTCGCCAGGCGGGCGTTGGACAGCGGCGTGCATCTGGAGGGAGAGCGACGAGAGGTCAGCGCCATGTTCGTCGACCTCGTCGGCTCGACCGCCCTGGCCGAGCGCGAGGGAGCCGAGGTGGTCGTCCGCACCCTCAACGCCTTCTTCGAGGTCGTGGTGGACGTGGTCACGGCCGAAGGCGGATGGGTCAACAAGTTCGAAGGTGACGGCGCGCTGTGCATCTTCGGTGCGCCGGCCGACCAGCCCGACCACGCGGCCAGGGCCCTGCGGGCGGCGCACACACTGCGCAAGGAGCTGTTGGCGCTGGCCGGCACGAACGCCGAGGTGGACGCGGCCATCGGGGTGTCCTCCGGGGCAGCGGTGGCTGGCAACGTGGGCACCCCACAGCGGTACGAGTACACCGTCATCGGCGATCCCGTGAACGAGGCCGCCCGCCTCACCGAGCAGGCCAAGTCGCGGCTGGGCCGGGTGCTGGCCAGCGAGGAGACGATCGTCCGCTCGGCGGGTGAGGACCGCCGGTGGGGACCGGTCGGAGAGCTCGAGCTGCGGGGGAGGTCCGCGTCGACGCTCGCCTACGAGCCCGGCCCGTCTCCCGGCGCGCCCGCGGCGCCGGCGGTGCCGCTCGCCGACGCCTGAGGTGAGTGCCGGCTGCCGTCGGGCCGTGCCCGATAGGTTGCTGGCTCGTGACCCAACCAACCGCCCAGGCGTCGATGGGACAGGTGGGGCTCCCTGCGCCTGCGCGGGAGATGGCCCGGCGCACGTGGGACGTGGTCGTCGTCGGGGGAGGCCACAACGGCCTCGCCGCAGCCGCCTACATCGCCCGGGCCGGTCGAGAGGTGCTCGTGCTCGAGGGGCGAGATCGCCTGGGCGGGGCCTGCACCCTGGAGCAGCCCTTCGACGACCCCGCGTGGCACGTGAGCCCGTGCGCCTACCTCGTCGGCCTGCTCCATCCGCTGGTGGTCGACGAGCTGGAGCTGGCCCGGTACGGGTACGGGGTCGAGGTCGTGGACCCGCACCTCTGGTGTCCCCTGGAGGACGGCTCGGCCCTGACGCTGTGGAACGACCCTGCCCGCTCGGCGGCCGAGGTGGCCGCCGTCTCGCCGGGCGACGTCGAGGGGTTCCTCGCCTACGAGGACCTCTTTGTCCGTCTGCGGCGGGCGTTGCGGGGTCCGGACCCCCCCGCCGGTGACTCGTGGTTGGGCGAGCCGCCGACGCAAGCGGAGATCGTGACGCGCCTCGCAGGCGACGACGACGCCGTCGACGTGGTCCTCGGCGCGTCCATCGCCGAGGTGCTGGAGCGCCACGTGCGGGACTCACGGCTGCAGACCGCGCTCCACGGGCAAGGGATCATCGGGACCTACGCCGGTCCACGCGACGCGGGAACCGCCGCCATCCACGCCATGCACACCTCGGGGACCCTGGAGGGACGGGGAGGGGCCTGGGGGTACGTGCGCGGCGGTATGGGTCGGGTCTCCTTCGCGCTGGCCGACGCGGCCAGCGCCGCCGGCGCCGTGGTGGCGACGGGCGTGCCGGTCGCCAGGGTCGTACCCGGGGAGGGGGTCGTCCTCGAGGGAGGCGAGACGATCCGCGCCGATCGCGTGGTGTCGAACGCCGACCCCAAGCGGACCCTGGCGCTGTGCTCGGCCGGCGTGCCCTCCGACTACCGCCGGCGCGTCGAGCAGTGGCGGACGGAGAGCCCCGTGGTCAAGGTGAACTGCGGCCTCGCCCGGCTGCCCCGGTTCACGGCGGCGCGCGATGACACGCCCTGCCGGGCCATGGTGACGATCAGTACCGGCGTCGACGACACCCAGGCCGCTTGCGCGGCAAGCCGGCGCGGCGTGCCGTCACCTGCATGGTGCGAGCTGTACTTCCAGACCACCTACGACCCGACGATCGCCCCACCGGGCAAGCACACCATGAGCGTCTTCGCCCAGTATGCTCCCTATCGGCTGGCAGCGGGTGACTGGGTGACGCGGCGGGAGGAGATCGGCGATCTCGTCCTTGCCGGCATCGCCCGTTTCGCGCCGGACGTCGCCGACGTCGTCGAGCACCGTCAGGTACTCGGACCTCCTGACATCGAGAGCCGCACGGGGCTGACCGGCGGGCACATCTTCCAGGGTGAGTGCCTCCCGGACCAGATGTGGGAGCGGCGCATGTCGCCGCGCACGCCCGTCGACGGGCTGTACCTCTGCGGCGCGGCCACGCATCCGGGCGGGAGCGTGATCGGTGTCAACGGCCGCAACGCCGCCATGGCGGTGCTCGCCGACGTCGCCGCGCACCGCAAGCGAGGCGCCGTCGGCTGAGCGACGACGCCGACCTGTTCTCAGGGCCCGCTGCCGCCGAGGTCAGGAGCGGGTCGTCTGCGACCGGTCGATGCGGGCGTCCGCTCCCGGGTAGAAGACGGTCTCGTGGCCGTCGTCCCAGCGGACCCGGTAGTGCTGGCTCTCCCGGGCCTTCATCACGTCGACGATCTGGCCGCTGCGGCGCGCCTGCCCCACCTTGTTGCCCTCCACGATGACACGGTCACCTCGTCGTGCCTCCATGGTCACCTCCGTCCGATGCCGGATGCAGCATCGACGATAGCGCCGTTCCGATGGCGGCTTGGACGCCCCAGGAGGGCCCCGTCCCCGCCACCGTCCGTCAGGGCACCACCCACCGGCGCCCGCCCTCACCCGGCAGGAGACGCCCGAAGCGCATGCCCGGAAAGTGCACGCCCGCCACCGGGACGCCCGTGCCCTCGATCTCCCGAGCCAGGGCCGTCCGCGTCCGGCGGGCAAGGGCGGGGTCGACGTCACCCAGGATCGCCCACTCGTCGTCGACGAGCTGGACCGGGCAGTGGGCGACGTCGCCGAGCAGGAGGGCGCGGTCGGTGCCCGACGAGAGGACGATGACCGTGCTGCCCGGGGTGTGCCCAGGTGCCGCAAGCACGTCGACCCCAGGAAGGAGCGGCCGGCTGCCGTCCCACGTCTCCAACCTGCTCTCGACCGGTGACAGCTTCTTGGTCGCCCCAGGGTCGGGCCCGACGAAATGCGCCCAGTCCCGCCGGTCGCAGCGGTAGGTGGCGTTCGGGAACACCACCTCGCCCTTCTGCGTGGCCCAGCCGACGTGGTCGAAGTGCAGGTGCGTGAACAGCACGTCGGTGACGTCCTCTGGCGTGACCCCGTGGGCGGCCAGGCTGTCGAGGAAGGCGCCCCCGGCGTAGGGGCCCGTGATGGAGCCGACGCCGGCGTCGACGACGGCGACCCGGCCGCGGCCGCGGACCAGGAACCCGCCGAGCTCCAGGGGGAGCAGCCCGTCGTCGGTGAGCAGCTGGCTGTGGGGCGCCCAGTCCTCGGCGGTCGTGCCGGAGAACGCCTGGCTGGCGGGGAAGTAGGCGGTGCCGTCTCGCACCGGGAGGACCTCGAGGTCTCCGATCTGCATGGCGCCAGCATGCCGTCTACGTTGACGGCGTGGCCACAGTCGAGGTGCCCGCCTTCAATCCCTTCGAGCCGGGCTTCTTCTCGGACCCGTACTCGCGGTACCGGACGCTACGCGAACGCGATCCCGTTCATCACAGCCCGCTCGGTCTGTGGATGCTGTTCCGCCACGACCACATCGTGGGGCTCCTGCGCGACCCGTCGCTGAGCGTCGAGCCCGAGAACGCGGCGCCCACGCTGCGCACGCAGCTGTTCGAGGAGGTGGCGGGCGATCGCGCGCCGCGACGACCCCGCGCCATTCTGAGCCTCGACCCTCCCGACCACACGAGACTGCGCCGCCTCGTCTCCAAGGCGTTCACTCCGAAGCGGGTCGAGAGCCTGCGGCCCCGGATCCAGCAGCTCGTCGACGAGGCGCTCGACGCCGTGGCGTCGAAACCGACGATGGACGTGGTCGCCGACCTCGCCTACCCACTGCCGTTCACCGTGATCTGTGAGCTGCTGGGGATGCCCGAGGGTGAGCGCGACCAGATCCGAGAGGCTTCCCACACCTTGGCGGGCACGCTCGACCCGATCATCTCGCCGACCGACATCGAGGACGCCCTGGCGGCCTCCGATCTCATCCAGGACTACGTGCGCGAGGTCGTGGCGTGGAAGCGGGAGCACCCTGCCGACGATCTCCTCTCGGCCCTGATCGGGGCGGAGGAGGAAGGCGACAAGCTGTCCGAGCGCGAGCTCCTCGACCAGGTCGTGCTGCTCTACATCGCCGGGCACGAGACAACGGTCAACCTGATCGGGAACGGCACCCTCGCGCTCCTGCGCCACCGGGCCGCCTACGAGGCGCTCGGCGCCGACCCTGGCCTGGCCGTGAACGCCGTCGAGGAGCTCCTCCGGTACGACAGCCCCGTGCAGTTCTCCCGGCGCATCACCCTCTCGGACCTCGAGCTCGGCGGCCGGCATATCGAGGCCGGCAGCTTCGTGCTGACCTGCCTGGGCTCGGCCAACCACGACCCGGACCGCTGGGGCGCCGACGCCGACGACCTCTCACTCGCCCGGCCAGGGGCGGCACAGCACCTCTCGTTCGGCAGCGGCGTCCACCACTGCCTCGGGGCGGCGCTGGCCCGGCTCGAGGCGCAGGCGGCGCTCAGCACGCTGGCCCGTCGCTTCCCGGCCGCCGAGCTGGCCGACGATGGGCCGGCGTGGAACGGCAGGATCGTGCTGCGCGGCCTCGACCGCCTGCCGGTGTCTCTCGGCTGACCGTGGCCCCGCCGTTGCATCCCGACGTGGCGCCGTTGGCATTCCTCCTCGGGACCTGGGCGGGGGAGGGACCTGCCGAGCTGCGACACGTCGTGGCCGGCTGAGATGGCCGCGTCGCTGCACGTCGCCGTCGTCGGCGCGGGTGATGCCGGCGCCGAGCTGGCGGCGGCGGCGGAAGAGGTCGGGCGCGGGCTCGCCCAGAATGGCGCCGTCCTCGTGTGCGGGGGCCTCGGGGGCGTGATGGAGGCGGCGTGCCGAGGGGCCAAGTCCGCTGGAGGGCTCACGGTCGGGATCCTGCCCGGCAGGCGGCGGCAGGACGCCAATCGTTGGGTGGACGTGGCCGTCCCGACCGGCATGGGCGAGACCCGCAACGCGCTGGTCGTGCTCGGCGCCGACGCCGTCGTCGCCGTCGGAGGCGAGCACGGGACGCTCTCTGAGGTCGCCTTCGGGCTCAAGCTCGGACGGCCGGTCGTCGGCCTCGGGACGTGGCGTCTCATCCGCGGTGACGGTCGTGTCGACGACAGCATCGTCCCTGCGGACGACCCGCAGGCTGCGGTCGCCGCCGCCCTCGCCCTCGTCGCCGAAGGGCGCGACTGAGCGCCACGCAGCGCCGTTCGGGTCAGCCGGCGGCGAGCTGACTGGCCAGCTGCGTCCTGATCGCCGAGCAGTCCACCGAGCCGCCCAGAGAAGGGTCGCCGCCGCCTGACCACGCCGAGTTCAGCGAGAGCGGTAGCGCGGGTACCTGCCAGGCAGACGAGGCGGGGCCGATGACCTGCTCGGCCAACGACCACAGGCTCGAGTCGGACGGGGTCCCGCCCCCCAGTACCTGCTGGATCACGGCGTCGGCGCTCGGATCACCCAGGAGCCCGCCGTGGAACGCGGGCACGACGGCCGTGGGGATGCCGAGGGGCTTGGCGTTGCCGGACGCGACGGCGTCGGCCAGCGGCAGGACGGCGTACTGGCGAACACCGGTCACGGGGCACGACAGCACCGAGCGCAGTGCCGGCGCGTCCTGGACGATCGATCTGAGGAACGGCTGGCTGGGAGCGAGGTCGACCGTCGTCTCCGTGCCCACCGTGTCGCTCAGGCCCTGCAGGCCGAGTCCACCGACGACCCCCCATCCTTCGACGCCGGACGGTGGGTAGTAGACGCGCCCCGGCTGTACCAGCGGGCTGACCATGATCAAGGTGCTCACGGGGGCGTGCAGGGAGCCGGTGAGATAGGTCTTGGCCACGAGCGAGCCCTCGCTCTCGGCGACGATGCTCACGGGCTGGCCCGTCTGGCGGTAGAGCGCATCGACCTGGTCGGCCATCAGCCGCTCGAGCTGCGACAACGGTTGCTGCGTATCCGACGACCGGTAGGGCAACGGCCGCCCGCCGGCGTCGAGGCCGCGGTAGGAGAAGCGCTGCTCGTCGTAGGGCCCCGAGAACGCGGGAGCAGACCTGCCGTTCCAGCTGCTCCAGAACCCGCCGGCCACGAGCACGGGCTTGCTCGTGGCCTGGCCCCGTCCGCCGCGGTTGCCGGGGTCGGGACCGGCGGGGGACGCATCGGCCCGAGACGTGCTCGCCGGGTGGCTCACGCTGGCGAAGCCGATGGCCGATCCGCCGACGACCACACCGAGCAGCAGAGCCAGGCCTGCCGGGGCCAGCGGGAGGAAGCGGCGCGACCGGGCCGTTCCCGTGACGGCGCGCACCATGCCGAACCACGCCCATGCGTTGAAGACACCGGTGAGGGCGGCGATCGGCACCCATAGCCCTCTGGGGGACACGGCTGTCACGCCAGCGGCGACGGTCATCACCACGAAGGTCAGGACGATCCAGCCCAGCGCGCGCGGTGCCGGCGCCCGCCGCCACCAGCCGCTCGTGATCGCCCCGTGATGAACGAGAAACGCGAGCAGCAGCACTGTCGGCACGGCCGCGAAGAACAGCCATGACACCGAGACCACCGCCAAGCCGAACAGCAGGATCGTCCACGGCATCAACAGCAGCGCCACGAGGAACGTGAAGGCGATGCTGCGCGTCAGAAGCACACGAGGCGGGACGGTGAGCGCGGTCAGCAGCCCCCGGGCGAACAGGACGGCGGCCGCCTCGGCCAGAAAGCCCGGCCACGAGTTGTGGTAGACGATCAGCCACCGGAGATCGTGGAAGACGCCGAACGGAGCCGGGGCGTTCACCTGCGGGGCGAGACCCATCCCCGACTGCACACCGAGGTGCGTGAGGAGAGCGGCCTCGAGAGCGCCGGCGCCCGAGCAAAGGGCGATAAGCCGCCAACGGGACACGAAGCGAGAACGACTCGATCGTGGTGGCGTCTCACGTCTCATCGGTAGCTCCCCGTCCGAGGGCCAGCGTACCGAGCCGGCCCGCTGACGTGCCGTCTTGCGTCCAACCTCTAACCTCTCCGTGAGGGGCTCATCATGGTTACAGGTAACCGATGAACAGGGGTCGTGGATTCCGGCGGCCGGTCCGCCGTCGTCGCGGAAGAGCAGCGCGGCATGGGGAGTTGTACCCGATATGAGGGGCAGTGTCTTGAACCGGGGCGGATTTCGCACGCTCCTGATCGGGCAGGGCGTCTCCTCGCTGGGCGACTGGATGGCCACGATCGCCTTCATGGCACTGGCATTGGCAGTCACCGGCGACTCCGCCGCAGTCGGCGGCATCCTCGTCCTCCGCTTGGCGCCTGCCGCCATCGCCGGCCCTCTCACGGCTCGGATCGTCGCCAGGTGGAACCGCCGCAACACCATGCTCGCCATGGACGCGCTGCGGGCGGGCGCCATCGCCCTGGTGCCGTTCGTCCACGCACTGTGGTGGATCTACCTCTGGGCCTTCGTCGTGGAGGCCGCCAGCCTGGTGTTCCTCCCGGCGCGGGACTCCTCGATCCCTGACCTGGTGGAGGAGGAGGACCTGCCCCTTGCCAACGGCCTCGTGCTCGGCTCGTCCTACGGGACCATCCCGCTCGGTGCGGCCGCCTTCGCGCTGGTGTCGTTGCTGGCGGCCGGGAGCGTGAGCACGTCCTCGACCCGCGGCATCGGCCCGACGTTCTGGGTGGACGCCGCCACCTATCTGGTCTCGTTCGGCCTCCTGAGCCGGATCAAGGGACTGAGGTCGGCGCCGCTCCGG
>VAWP01000133.1 GCA_005888295.1 Actinomycetota bacterium | reverse complement strand
ATGGCCCGCGCCGCCGCGGTCGTGCGGGGGCTCGGCGGCGTGGCGGCGACGCGGGTGTTCACCCGGCTGTGGCTGGCGCTGTTCGGGCTGTGGTCGTGGGACGACCTGCCGGCCCTTCCTCCCGAGGTGGTGCTCCTGCCGACGTGGTGCCCCCTGAACATCTACGACTTCGCCTGCTGGGCCCGGCAGACGATCGTCGCCCTCACCGTCGTCGCTGCCCATCGTCCGGTGCGTCCCCTGACGTTCCGCCTCGACGAGCTCGACGCGCCGGGCCGCGTTGCCGGCCGCGCCGAGGGGGTGGCTTCCGTCGCCGGCCGCCTCCTGGATCGGGTGCTGCGCTCCTACGAGCGCCGTCCTCTCGGTGTGCTGCGCCGCTTGGCACTCGCCAAGGCCGAGCGGTGGATCGTCCGCCACCAGGAACAGGACGGTTCGTGGGGAGGCATCCAGCCACCCTGGGTGTACTCGCTCATGGCGCTCGACCTGCTCGGGTACCCGCCCGGCCACCCGGTGATGAAGAAGGGACTCGAGGGTCTCGAGAGCTTCACGGTGGTCGGCGACGGACGACGCCGGCTGGAGGCGTGCCAGTCCCCGGTGTGGGACACCGCGCTCGCCGTCCTCGCCCTGACCGACGCCGGACTCCCCGGCGACCATCCGGCTCTGGTCCGGGCGGCCGACTGGCTGCTCGCTCACGAGGTGCGGACCCGAGGCGACTGGGCCGTGCGGCGGCCGCGACTGGATCCCGGCGGATGGGCCTTCGAGTTCGCCAACGAGCTCTACCCCGACGTGGACGACACGGCCGTGGTGGTGCTCGCCCTCCGCAGGGTCCGTCACCCCGATCCGGCACGGGTGGAGGGCGCAGTCGAGCGGGCGCGGCACTGGACGCTCGGCATGCAGAGCGAGGGAGGGGGGTGGGGCGCGTTCGACGTCGACAACACGCGCGAGCTGTGCCGCCGCCTGCCCTTCTGCGACTTCGGCGAGGTCATCGATCCTCCGACGGCCGACGTCACGGCCCACGCCCTGGAGATGCTCGCAGGAGAGGGGCTCGCAGACGACCGGCGGGTGGTCGACGGCGCCCGCTGGCTCCTCGCCCAGCAGGAGTTCGAGGGATCGTGGTTCGGCCGGTGGGGCGCCAACCACGTCTACGGCACGGGAGCGTGCCTTCCCGCTCTGGTTGCCACCGGGCTACCGACTGATGCTGTCGCCCTGCGGCGCGCTGAGCGGTGGCTGGAGTCGCACCAGGACCCGAGTGGCGGATGGGGTGAGGACCTCCGGTCGTACGACCAGGGCTCGTGGCGGGGGCGGGGAGAGCCCACCGCCTCTCAGACGGCCTGGGCGTTGCTCGCCCTGCTCGCCCTGCGCGCCGGTCCCGATGTGTCCGCAGCGACCGAGCGGGGAGTGGATTGGCTGGTCCGCACCCAGCAGGCGGACGGCAGCTGGGACGAGCCCTGGTTCACCGGTACCGGCTTCCCCGGCGACTTCTACATCAACTACGGCCTCTACCGCCTGGTGTTCCCCGTGATGGCGCTGGGCCGGTACCTGGGGGCCCGGTGAGCGGTCGCCGTCGGGTCCTGTTGGCCGGACCGCGATCGTTCTGTGCGGGCGTCGAGCGCGCCATCGACGCCGTCGAGCGGGCGCTGCAGACGTTCGGGCCTCCGGTGTACGTCCGCAAGCAGATCGTCCACAACAGCCACGTCGTGCAGGGACTCGAGGCGCGAGGCGCCGTGTTCGTCGACGAGCTGTCTGAGGTGCCGGTCGCGTCCACGGTCGTCCTGTCCGCCCACGGCGTGTCACCCGCGGTGCGGGCCGAGGCGCTCCGACGAGACCTGCGTGTCATCGACGCCACCTGCCCCCTCGTCAACAAGGTCCACGTCGAAGCGCGTCGCTTCGCCCAGGAGGGGTATCGGATCGTCCTCGTCGGCCACGAGGGCCACGAAGAGGTCGAGGGCACGCTGGGCGAGGCGCCGGACCGCACCGACCTCGTGGACAGCGTGGACGCGGTCCACCGGCTGGAGATCGACGCCGACGAACGGGTCGCCTACGTCGCCCAGACCACGCTCGCCACGGACGAGGTCGACGAGATCGTGGGGGCGCTGCGACGTCGCTTCCCCCAGGCTGTCGGACCGCGTAGCGACGACATCTGCTACGCGACCCAGAACCGGCAGGACGCGGTGCGGGCGGTCGCCCGGCGGGCAGACGTGGTGATCGTCGTGGGCTCGGCCAACTCGTCGAACTCCAACCGGCTGGTGGAGGTGGCCGAGCGAGAAGGGTGTCGGGCCCACCTGGTCGACGACCCGAGCGAGCTCGACCTGGCGTGGATCGCCGACGCGACTACGGTGGGGCTGACGGCGGGTGCCTCTGCACCCGAGGCGCTGGTGGGTGAAGTGGTGGCCGCCATCGGGGGGCTCGGCCCGCTCGAGCTGGAGGAGGATGCGGTGACAACCGAGAGAGTCCACTTCCGAGCACCCGAGGGAGTGAGGTAGCCGTGCCCGTCTCGTTTCGTCAGCAGGCACGGGTCGGCGCCTACCTGGCGCGTCAGCGCCTCGCTCGGAGGGAGAAGTTCCCGCTCCTCGTGGAGCTGGAGCCGCTCTTCGCCTGCAACCTGGCCTGCGCCGGATGCGGGAAGATCCAGCACCCGACGGACATCCTCCGTCGGCGCCTCTCCGTCGATGATGCCGTCGGCGCCATGGAGGAGTGCGGCGCGCCGATGGTGTCGATCGCCGGCGGCGAGCCCCTCGTGCACCCACAGATCGACGAGATGGTGCGAGCGCTCGTCGAGCGGCGCAAGTACGTGTATCTCTGCACCAACGGCGTGCTCATGGACCGGAAGCTCGATCGGTTCGAGCCCTCCCGTTATTTCTCGTGGGCCGTCCACATCGACGGTCTCCGGCAGCGTCACGACGAGTCGGTCTGTCGGGAGGGCGTCTTCGACCAGGCCGTAGCGGCCATCAGGAACGCGAAGGATCGCGGCTTTCGGGTCACGACGAACACGACGTTCTTCAGCACCGACGAGCCGAAGACGGTGCGGGACGTCCTCGACTTTCTCAACGACGAGCTCGAGGTCGACCAGATGATGATCTCGCCGGCCTACGCCTACGAGAAGGCGCCCGACCAGGACCACTTCCTCGGGGTCGAGCAGACCCGGAGCATGTTCCGTCAGGCGTTCTCGGGAGGAGCGCGCCGTCGCTGGCGCCTCAACCACTCGCCCCTCTTCCTCGACTTCCTCGAGGGCAAGGTCGACTTCGACTGCACGGCCTGGGCGATCCCCAGCTTCTCGGTGCTCGGGTGGCAACGGCCCTGCTACCTGATGTCCGACGGGTACGCGTCCAGCTACCGCGAGCTCGTGGAGGACACCGACTGGTCGAAGTATGGGCGCGGGCGGGACCCCCGCTGCGCCAACTGCATGGCGCACTGTGGCTACGAGCCCACGGCGGTCCTGAGCACCATGGGGTCCGTCCGCCAGTCGCTGCGCGCTGCGGTCGGTCACTGATTGCACGGACGCTACGGGCGCCCCGTCGATTGCCGGCGATAGGCTCGGTGACAGTCGGTCGCGCCAGCGGGAGGGACGACCATGGCGAGCACGGTGCGGGGCGTGGTGGCTCCCGAGAAGGCTGCTCCGGTCTCCATCGAGCAGGTGGTCGTTCCCGACCCGGGTCCCGGCGAGGCGGTGGTGCGCGTGCAGGCGTGCGGCGTGTGCCACACCGACCTCCACTACCGCGAGGGAGCCATCAACGACGACTTTCCCTTCCTGCTCGGCCACGAGGCGGCCGGCCGGGTGGAGTCGGTTGGCGATGGCGTGGAGAACGTGGCGCCTGGCGACTACGTGGTGCTCGCCTGGAGGGCGCCGTGCGGAGACTGCCGCTCGTGTCGGCGAGGCAGGCCCTGGTACTGCTTCGCCAGCCGCAACGCCATCCAGCCGATGACCCTTGCCGACGGTACTCCGCTGGCTCCAGCCCTCGGTATCGGCGCCTTCGCCGAGCTGACGCTTGTCGCGGCCGGGCAGGCGGTCAAGGTCGATCCGGCTGCTCGTCCGGAGGCCGCCGGCTTGATCGGCTGCGGCGTGATGGCCGGGTTCGGTGCCGCTGTCAACACGGGCGGGGTGCACCGGGGGGATACCGTCGCCGTGATCGGCTGTGGTGGAGTCGGTGATGCCGCCATCGCCGGTGCCGCGCTGGCCGGTGCGCGGCAGGTGATCGGGATCGACGTGGACTCGCGCAAGCTGGAGTGGGCGCGCCGCTTCGGTGCCACGCACACCGTCGATGCTTCACGCCAAGACCCGGTCGAGGCCGTACGGCTGCTCTGCGGCGGGACGGGTGCCGATGTCGTCGTGGAAGCGGTGGGATCGCCCGAGACGTACCGCCAGGCGTTCTTCGCCCGCGACCTGGCAGGCACGCTCGTCCAGGTGGGCGTGCCCGACCCCACGATGGGGCGCGGAGGCGCTCTCAAGTCGTCCTGGTACGGGGACTGTCTGCCGACGCGCGACTTCCCCATGCTCATCGACCTCTACCTGAGCGGCCAGCTGGACCTCGACGGGTTCGTGTCGGAGACGATCGGCCTCGATGACGTCGAGGGTGCACTGGCCCGGATGACCCGTGGCGAGGTGCTGCGCTCGGTGGTCGTGCTCTAGTTCGGGCGTCGGGCCGAGTCCACGTCCACGTCCACGAGGCGCAGCACGGCCTCGAGTCCCCGGGCCTCGCTGTCGAGTGCTGGCGGGAGGATGTACGCGGTCAGGCCCGCCTCGACGGCGCCACCGTCAGTGAGCGGGTTGTCGCCCACCATCAGCGTCTCGGCGGGCGCCACTCCGAGCCCGTCACAGGCCGCCTCGAACAGTCGCGTCGCCGGCTTGGCCACGCCGTGCTCGCAGGACAGGGCGAAGGTGCCGACGAGGTGGGCGAGGCCGTGGGCGGCGAACACCGGGCGGATGTCCCAGCCGGTGTCGCTCACCACGCCGACCGGCACGCCGGCCGTGCGCAGCGCGACCAGGGTCGCCCCTGCGTCGGGGAACGGCTCCCAGCCGAGCGGGTCGATCTCGAGCTCGTAGAGATCCGCGCCCAGCCCGGCCACGACGACGTCGAGGCGCGAGTACAACGCTGTCCAGCAGGCGCGGTGCGCCTCGGGGGACAGGTCCCGGCCCTTGGCCAGCTCCTCCGGGGTACGGGCCCGGGCCTGGATCTCCGCCCACAGGTTCCGCGCTGTGGTCTCGTCGACCTCCACGCCAAGGCCGGCGGCGGCCTCGACGATGGCGCGGTGGGCACCCGCCCGTCCGAACAGCGTGTCCCCGAAGTCGAACAGCACGGCGCGGGCCTTTGGCACCTTGGCACCCTAGCGGTGGGCACGTTGCTCCGGTTCCACATCAGGTCGATAACGGGCGCGTCCGAGGGGGATGGAGGACCGTTGTCGACCTGATGCGGAACGCGAGCAGGGTGCGACGACCGGTCAACCGGATGAACATCGGCAAAGAGCCGCGGTGACGACCGCCCCCGTTCCACATGACGTCGACAGCGCGGGCGTCGGAACCCATCGGGCGGCCTGCTATCGACGTGATGCGGAACGCGAGCGATGTGCGAGAACCGGCAACCGGGCGGGGCCCGGTGACACACCTCGGCGGTAGGTTCGATCCATGATCAGCGCGGTTCCTTGGTGGCAGGCCGGCTCGAGAGAGCTACGGGGCCACAACCTCCGTCACGCCGCCCTCGCGGTGCTCATCCTCGCTGGCCGGCCATTGACGGTGGCGGAGGTTCTCGATGCAATCGAAGTCCGGGGATGCCGGGTTCGCGGTCGCGATCCGCGTAAGGCCCTCGCCGACGCCCTCGCGCACGAGCACGGTCGCGGTCGTGTCCTGCGCGTGCGCCGTGGGACCTATCTTGCCCGTCGGCTACCGAAGACCACGGAGTGGCGCATCATGGCGCGCTACGGCCGAGGTGCCGCCTGAGCTCGTCGCCAGGCTCGGTTCGTCAGGGCGCGTTCGGTGCTCCGCAGCTGCCCATCGGCAGACAACGCGGATCGAACACGGTCGTGGGTGCGGTCGGCCACTGACCGAGCAGGTAGCGGTGGCCTCGGTCGACTGACTGGTAGTTGCCTGGCTGCCCGTCCGGCGCGACGGCCTTGGGGTCCCACCACACCTCCTGCGCGTCCTTGATGCCTCCGTAGTCCGTCCTGCTGTAGAAGAAGCTCGGTACGAAGGGCGAGT
>VAWP01000093.1:23283-28346 GCA_005888295.1 Actinomycetota bacterium | reverse complement strand
CGTCGCGCCACGTCGTGACGACGAGCCACTGACGCCGACCGTCCGTCGGCCGCAGCAGCTGAAAGCCCTCGAAGCCATCCTGATCGTCGACGGCGTGGGCGCGGGAGGCGAACCGCCGGGCGAGCTCGTCGCCGGCATCCTCCGGCACGGTGATGGCGTTGATCTTGATCACGGTCATACGCCGATTTGATCAGAGCCAGGGCAGGCGAGGCACCTCAGGAACCCCGGGCGAACCTGACTTACGGCCCGCCTGAGAAGGGTCGCAGCCGCTGGAAGATGCCGTCCACGCCGCGATCTGGCCACCGTAGCCACCGTTTCGGGCCACCCACCGGCTCGACACCACGGCGTCATCAGGTCCATCGGTCAGCGACCGGCAAGCTCCTGCCGGCGTCGCCGGAGAAATCTCTGCTCGGCGGCATTGGTCGCCCTGGCGAGCGCCGAGTCGTAGGCCTCGGCCGCCTCGTCGATACGGCCCAGGCGCTGGAGCAGATCTGCTCGCGTGGCATGGAACAGATGGAAGTTGTCGAGCTCGAGGTCCTCGACCTCGGCCAGGCCGGCCTCGGCACCTTCGACCTCGGCCACGGCCACCGCTCGGTTGAGGGCGACGACGGGCGTCGGCGTGTGGACCATCAACTGGTCGTAGAGAGCGAGGATCTGTCGCCAGTCCGTCTCCGGGGCGGTCGCCGCATCGCAGTGCACGGCGTTGATCGCGGCCTGGATCTGGTAGGGACCGGGCATGTTCCGCCGCAGGCACGTCCGCACCAGAGCCTGACCTTCCTCGACGAGGCCGCGATCCCACAGCGACCGGTCCTGATCGGGGAGGAGCACGAGCGACAGGTCCGAGGTCGTGCGGGCGGCTCGGCGCGCATGGATGAGCAGCAGCAGCGCCAGCAGGCCGAGCACCTCGGGCTCGTCCGGCATCAGCTCGACGAGCAGGCGGCACAGCCGGATCGCCTCGACGCACAAGTCTTCACGTACGAGCGTGTCCCCGCCAGAGGCGGCATAGCCCTCGTTGAAGACGAGGTAGACGACGGCCAGGACGGAGCGCAACCGGTCGGGCAGCTCGACGTCGTCGGGGATGCGATAGGGAATGCCGGCGGCCCTGATCTTCGCCTTGGCCCGCACGAGACGCTGTGCCATATTGGCCTCGGGGACCAGGAAGGCCCGGGCGATCTCCGGGGTCTGGAGACCACCGAGCAGTCGCAACGTCAGCGCCACCTGGGCGCTGCGGGACAGCGCCGGGTGGCAGCAGGTGAAGATCAGCCGCAGACGGTCGTCCTTCACCGGACCCACCGGCTGGGGTGGCTCGCGGCGCTCGTGCACGAGCGCAGCTTGGGCGTGGTGGTCATGACGAGACCCCTCCCTCCGCAACCGGTCGATGGCGCGGTTCCGGGACGTGGTCGTGATCCAGGCGCCGGGGTTCGGGGGGAGACCCGTCACTGGCCAGCGATCGATCGCGGTGACGAAGGCCTCCTGAACCGCTTCTTCGGCGACGTCGATGTCACCGAAGGAGCGGACCAGGATGGCTACCGTCCGGCCGTACTCGAGCCGGAAGTGGTGCTCGATGTCCGTGACGTCAAACGACACGGGGACCCTCTAGCTCTCGGGTTCCTCTTGGAACGGGCGGACCTCGACCGGCCCGCGGCACGCCTTCGTCGCCTTGGCGGCCCAGGCGAGCGCAGCGTCGAGGTTCTCGGCCGTGATGACCCAGAACCCGCCGAGCTGCTCTTTCGTCTCGGCGAAGGGCCCGTCGGTGGTGAGGACGTCACCGTCCTTGATCTGCACGACGGTCGCCGTTGCCGGCGGGTGGAGGCCGCCGGCGAAGACCCATGCGCCCGACTTCTGCAGCTCGCTGTTGAGAGCATTGACGTCGTTGAACGCCTGCTGCATCTCGTCGGGGGGCGGAGGCTCCTGGCCCTCGACCATATGGACGGACAAGAGGTACTGCTTCATGTCTCTCTCCTCCTCTCATCGGGGCCGGCGTCGTGCCCGCCCGTCACTGCCACAACGAAGTCGCCCAACCCGAATCGACGCTCGGAGCACAAATCTTCGATCGCTCGGGCCGCCCCTCCAGTCGATCACCTCGGGACGCGCCAAGCCGGCAGCCCGAGGGGATGACGGCGATCCCCCGGGCTACCGGGCGGGGTGATGGGACGCCGCTGCGCCGGCCGATCGGACAGCCAGGCTGGTCAGGTCCGCTTCAGGCGGCCCCGAAGGGCGCCGAAGCACAGCGCCATGCTCACCACGGCGACCACGGCGATGGCGGCGAGGGCCTGCCCCAGCTCGGTCCACTGCCAGCCCTGCATCGTCAGTGACCGCAGGCCGCCCAGCACGTAGGTGACGGGGTTCCACGAGGCCACGGTGTCCAGCCAGCCGGTGAGCTGCGAGCGGGGAACGTACGACGAGGTCAGGAACAGGAAGGGGAAGAAGAGGAGGAAGGCGCTGTTCACGGCGGCCGGGTTGCCTGTCTTGAGGGCGATCGCGTACCCGAAACCAGCGAAGGCCAGGCTCCAGAGTGCGGCGAGCAGAACGAAGACCAACACGCCCAGCGGCCCGGCCTCGAAATGGATGCCGAGAGCGAAGCCGAGGATGACGATCGGTACCGTCAGGGCGCAGGCCACGGCGACGTCGGCGACCATGTGCCCGAGCAGGATCGCCAGGCGCCGGACCGGCGTCAGCAGCAGCCTGTCGAAGTAGCCGTTCTCGACGTCCAGCACCAGCGCCGGTGCCCGGGAGATCCCGGTGACCCCGAGGAGGATGGCCGTCGCCATCATGAAGGCCTTGAAGTCGAAGCCTCCGATGCTCCTCTCCGTGAGGCGCTGCAGCGTCCCGATGTTGACCACGAAGAAGAACAGTGCGATGAACACGGGCGGGATGACCGCGGTCATGTCCCGGGGGATGGCACGCAACGCCCGTCCGGCGATGGACATGACGTCGTGGGCAAAACCTGCCTGCCGAGGGCGGATCGTGCTCCGCCGGAGGTCGGCCCGCCGGCTGGTGGTGACCACGGTCGCTGTCATTGGGTGACCTCCTCGATCTCCTCGTCGATGCTCTCGTCCGGGCGGATGTGGGTACCGGTCAGCTCGAGGAACACGTCGTCGAGCGTCGGAGTGCGCAGCGTCAGATCCCGTACGGCGATGCCCCCGTTGGCGAGGGCGACCGCGACGGGGCCGATGGTGCTGGCGCCGTTCGTGGCGGTGACGACGACTTCGCAGCCGCTGGCGTCGACGGCTTGGACACCCGCGACGTCGGCCAACGAGGCCAGGGCCACACCGGGGTCGCCATCGACGCGCACGACGATGACGTCGTTCCCGACGTTGTGCTTCAGGTCCACGGGCGTGCCCTCGGCGACCAGGCGTCCGGCGTTGAGGATGCCGACCCGGTCTGCGAGCTCGTCGGCCTCCTCGAGGTACTGCGTCGTGAGGAAGATCGTCACCCCGAGCTCGGCGTTGAGCCGCCGGACCTCCTCCCACACGCGAGCCCGGCTCATGGGGTCCAGCCCGGTCGTCGGCTCGTCGAGGAAGAGGATCTCGGGGTTGTGCACCAGGGCGGCCGCCAGGTCGAGCCGCCGGCGCATCCCACCCGAGTAGGTGCTGATCGGGCGGCGCAGGGCGTCGCCGATGTCGACCAGCTCGGTGAGCTCTCCGAGCCGTTGCTCGATCTCACGGCGCGACAGGCCGTAGAGCCGCCCCTGGAGGCGCAGCAGCTCCTCACCTGTCTGGCGAGGGTCGAGGGCCGCCTCCTGGAGGGCGACGCCGATTCGCAGCCGTACCTGCCCGGGCTCGGTGGCGACGTCGTAGCCGGCTACGGTCGCCCGTCCCGCCGTCGGCGCCAGCAGCGTGCACAGCACCCGGACGGTGGTCGATTTGCCGGCGCCGTTGGGTCCGAGGAAGCCGTAGATCTCGCCCTGGCGGATGTCGAGGTCGAGCCCGTCGACGGCCGAGACACCGTCGAAGGTCCGGACCAGGCGTTCCGTCGTGATCGCTGACATACGGCGTCTCCTTGGATGATGGGCCTCGTTGCCGATGACGACGTCGTCAAGGGTCAGGGTGGTCATGGCAGTAGCTTCCGCGCCCAAACCGGCCATCTGATGACCGATTTCTTGGCGGTCTCTCCGTTTCAGCTGTGTCATCGGTCACCTCCCGGCCGCCGACTCCCAGAACGGCGGACGTCTCGTGGTCAGACGGCCATGCCCGGTGAGACTCATCGCTCACCGCCCGCGGCCGGACGGCCCTGTGACCAGCCCCGGGTGAGCTGTGTCAGCCCGACCCGTAGGTGGCGCTGAGCTCGGCGGCGAGGCGAGCGAGGCGCTCGCGCAGCCCGGGTGGGTCGAGGACCTCGATGGCGCCGCCGAGTCCGGCGATCTCACCGGCGAGGGACTCGACGTGGTGGCCTCGGAGCTCGATCTCGACCCGACCATCAGCAGCCGCCGCCCCGATGCGGACCCTGTTGCCGAGGATCCAACGGCAGAGGTCGACCGCATCGGGGCTGGCGAGGGCTCGGGCGCGGACCGGCGCGCGCCGTTGCTCGATCTCGTCGGCAATGAGCTTCCAGGCCTCGGCGAGCTCGAAGCCGGCGGGACGCACGACCGGCTCACCGGTCGGCTCGACCGACGTCATCCGGTCGACGCGGAACGTTCGCAGGCCGGGTTCCGTGTCGGCTACCAGGTACCACGTGGAGCCCTTGGCGGCCAGACCGAGCGGGTGCACGACGCGCGTGCTCGGCTCCCGATTGCGAGCGACGTAGCCCAGGGTGACCTGCTCGCCCTCGACGACGGCGCGTTGCACGGCGTCGAGCAGCGGCGGCGTCTGTCGAGGACCGACGCGGTCGTCCCATCCGCCAGGGTCGACCACCATGGCCGCCGAGGCGGCCTGGGCGCCGGAGCGCAGAGGCTCAGGGAGGGCGCGCACCAGCTTGCGCAGGGCCGCCTTCACCTGGGGGGTGGCGGTGGCCGACGAAGGCCCTGCGATGAGGAACAGGGCGCGGGCCTCGCCGGCGGTGAGCCCACTCAGGTCGGTGCGGCCACCGCCAGCCAGCCGCCAGCCACCGTTGCGACCCTGTTG
>VAWP01000093.1:0-23277 GCA_005888295.1 Actinomycetota bacterium | reverse complement strand
GCTCCGATATCTCGAGCTCCTCGGCGACGTCGGCGGCCGTCACCTGGCCCCGCGCCTGGAGCAGCAGGAGGATGGCAACCAGACGGTCGGCGCGCACGGGTCCATCCTCTCAAACAAACCGGCCAGAAGCTGACCGGTTTCAGGTCCCATGCTGCGTCCGACCACCGTGAGACGGAGAGGACCACCCATGGATTGGAAGCTCGAGCTCGTGCAGGTGCCGGTGTCGGATGTCGACCGGGCGAAGGCCTTCTACACCGCCAAGGCCGGCTTCACGGCCGACAACGACGTCCAGGTCAGCGACGAACTTCGTTTCGTGCAGCTGACACCTCCCGGGTCGGCGTGCTCGATCGCCATCGGGACGGGGCTCACGGACATGCCGCCGGGCGCGGTGCAGGGACTCCAGATGGTGGTGGCCGAGGTCGCGCCGGCGCGGGCGGAGCTCGTCGACAGGGGCGTCGACGTGAGCGACATCCAGCACTTCCCGTGGGGATCGTTCGTGTTCTTCCAGGACCCTGACGGCAATGGCTGGTCCGTGCAGCAGCTTCCGCCTCGGTGATCGTCCGCCACGGCGTCTTGACTCCGTGATGACCAGGGGAGGAGTGTCGCCGTATGGCGATCTTTCACCTTGTTCTTCGCCGTGACGGCCCCGAGTGGGACCCGTCACGGCCGATGGAAGAGCAGACCGACTGGCCGGCGCACGCCTCGTTCATGGATGGGCTCGTCGAATCGGGGTTCATCATCCTCGGCGGCCCGCTCGCTGACGAGCACCGCGTGGTGCACGTCGTGGAGGCGGAGTCGGACGACGCCGTTCGGGCGACGCTGGCGCGCGATCCCTGGAGTGGCACGCACCTGAGGGTCGAGGCCATCGACCCGTGGACGATCCGGCTCGACGGGAGGCGCACATGATCCCGACAACGAGCGGTATGTCGGCGCCTCGACGGCCACCGAGGGCTCGACCTGTCGCGCTCAGTCGCGGACGTGTCCTCCGAAGAACACCTGGGTCTCGACCAGTCGGCCGTCGCGGACGGTGATGAACTCGGCGTTGCGATGTCGTTCCCCCGTCTGGAGCTCGTACTCGTAGAGGATGAAGACGCCCTCCTCGCCAGCGCCGACGAGCTCCAGGATCTCCTGGGTCGTGAACCGGTCCGCCGTCGGAAAACACCGTTCGAAGAAGGCGGTCCGGTCGATGTGGTCGTCCTGCGGGCTGGTGAAGACGAAGTCTGGCGCGATGAGCCGTTCGGCCGCTTGCCTGTCCTGACGGCGGTAGGCGTCGAACGACGCGCGGACGATGTCGGTGTTCGACATGGGCTACTCCTCTGTTCGTGTGTGGCGCGGACGCCGGCTCGGCATGGGGTCCAGCCGCCCAGTGCCGACGACCAGGCGGGTGGGAACTCATCGACCGTCCGCTCATCAATCTGCCCGCCGTCGATCAGAGGTTGCGTGCTCCGGGACCCTCGTTGCCGAGAATGTCGTCAGGGTTCGCCAGCTGGCAGGTCGTGAGGGACAGGCACCCGCAGCCGATGCAGCCGGTCAGCCGGTCACGGAGGTGCTGGAGCTGGCGAATCCGGGTGTCGAGGTCGTCCCGCCAGGCTGCGGAGAGCCGGGCCCAGTCCCGAGGCGTCGGGGTCCGGTTGGCGGGCAGCGTGTCGAGTGCGGCCCTGATGCCGGACAGCGGGATGCCGACTCGCTGCGAGGCACGGATGAAGGCCACGCGCCGCAACATCTCCCGCTGGTAGCGCCGCTGGTTGCCGGCGGTGCGGCGGGCAGAGATCAGACCCTCCGCCTCGTAGAAATGGAGGGCGGAGACTGCCACGCCGCTGCGGGCGGACAGTTGACCAACGGTGAGCTCCCGCGTCTCGACATGGACCTGGGACATGGACTTGACCTGAAGATTACTCGAGGTCGTACGGTAGCAGCCGTGGTACTCGCTGATACCGGACACTGCTGACCGAACACGGCTTCCTCGCCGGCAGTCGCCGAGTCAGGCACGGCGTACGCCCGGTCCCTTGTCGCCAGGCGATGGAGGTCAGCCCTCGACAGCCATGTGGAAGGTGAACATTCTGCTGGCCTCGATGCGGGCGTAGGTCGGTCCGGAGTCGAGGAACGTCTCCCATTCGGACCCATACCTAGGCACGTAGACCTCGAGAAGGGTCTGCCGGAAGCCGGCGCCCTCGTCACTGCGGACATCGACGGGCACGGCCCGGCCGTGCACGGTCACCGCGAGGTCCTCGCCTGGAAGGTGCGTAGCGCTCACGAAGGGGCGGCGACGGATATGGCGGAACCTGACCGAGTCCGGCGAGGACCCGAAATAGAACGAGCTGCGGTAGAAGATCCCGTCCACCGGTCCGACGAGCGGTCGTCCGTCGGACGTCACGGTCGCCAACGCCAGCAGCGACATACCGGTCAGGCGACCACAGACCTGCTGCGCAGAGAGGCGGCGGCTCGGGACGATGATGCTCGACAGGTGGCTTCCCGCTGCCGCCATGCTGTCGTCGAGAAGGCCTTGGAGCGCCGACATATCAGCAGGGGTCTCGTGCATGCGATGAGCCTCCTCGGAGCGTGATGTATGGCGCCGACCAGCGTGCCACCTCCTCCCTGGAGGGGTCGGCATCGCCGCAGTAGGGTGGATGAGCACCCGCGGGTTGCTTCAAACCGAAGCGGCGGGGACGGTCAGCGGAGGGAGGTGCACGCTCTGGCGACCAACCAGAAGGGATCGCCCGCGGTCGACACCGCGAGGCCCCCCATGGATGGCGGAACAGTGCTGGCACCGACGTGAGGATCAGTCGGCTGGTGCTCAGCAGCGCGGCGGTCGGCACGATGATCGGCACCGGCCGCGCCGACCTCAACCGCACGCACGTCTTCAACGTGGCGTGGCCGCCTCACGCACGATTCCACGGCGCCGCCGGGTGGGGCACCGTTGCCGGGTTGCAAGTGCTCACACTTTGGCTGCTATGGCGACCCGGCCAGCGGCGGACCGAGCGCGACCTCGCCGTCAAGACGGCAGCGTTGCTCCCGACGATCGCGTGGCTACCGTTCTTTCCCGCTCTCGCTACCCCCGGCACGGCGGTCGAGGACGAGCCTGGCCACCTTCCCCGTGTCGCCGGGGTGCCTCTGAACCTCGTGCCGGCCACGCTCATCCCCGCCATCTCGGCGCTCGGTTACGCGTTGCATCGCCACGGACACTAGGCCTGGGCGACCACGGATATCGGTCGCTCCGCCGCCAGTCTGGTGACCGCATCGACGGCGGACTGGTGAGTCACCTCGCTCAGGAGGCCGGGAGCCGCCACCATGTCACCGACGACGTGCACATCGTCACCCCGGTCGCCGCTCGGTCGGTCACGCCAGGTGGTGCCGGGAGGGTCGAGCGCCCCACTCTCGGCCGTGACCGTCAGGCGGCGCCTCCACGTCTCGCGATCGCGCCATTCCCTGTAGCCGCAGTCGAGGAGCGCTTCGATGCGGGCAACTCCCTGTTCGAGGGTCTCGTCCGGGAACAGCCCGACCTGCGACTGCGTCAGGTGCTCTCCGGTGGGAGCCACAGACGGGTCCGGGATGCTGAAGGTCTCGATCCAGCCCGAGCCGTCGAGGTCCGAGACGGCGAAGGGGTCCACCCTCCGCCTTGTGATCGCCACGTCGAGCAACGCGGTACGGGTGCCCGTCGACCTGAGTGACCGATCGCCGGTCAGTTGGGCGGCGCGGGCCATTGGGATGGCGAGGACGACCGGCGGTGCCGGCAGGTGATCGACGGGGTTGTTCGTCTCGAGGCGTGCCCCCAGGTGGCGGGCGTAAGCGGCCAGGCGGTCGACTATTGTGCCCCAGCCCCCGGGTATGTATCGCACCGCCGGCGGATATTGCGTCGCCCGCCGGAGTCGGTCGTTGACGAACGCGGCCGACAGCCTGCCAGGGTCGGGGTCGAAGGTGGCGACACCGACGAAGTTCGAGATCCGGCCGGCTGTAACGGGGTCATCAAGACGTTCAGTGGCCCAGGCGCGGAACGACCGGTCGACCGGTGCCTCGGTGTTGCGTAGTCGCAGGATGCCGGTGAGTACCTTTCGAGGAGGGACAGTGCGCCCTCGCCCGTCGACCCGGAAGACGATCCGGGCCGTGCTCGGCACCCGTCGCGCCGGGCGGGCCAGGCCACGCTGATCGAGCCACGCCCACAGCGGGCCGTCGCTGTAGATCACGTGAGGGCCCCAGTTGGCTCGGTGTGGGCCCGGGGTGGTGCGGGCCCGCCCTCCCAGCTCCTTTCGCGCTTCGTACAGGGTCACCTCGAGGCCAGCCTCCCGCGCCGAGATGGCAGTGACGAGCCCGCCGAGGCCCCCGCCGACGATGGTGAGTTGTGTGCGCATGCATTGGAAGAGCGGGATGGAACCTTTCGGGGTTCCACGCGACTCTTCTTGCCGTGGAGGATCAGGTCACCGCCGCCCAGCGCGGAGATCCGCTGGCGATGGACGCCCTGCTGACCGAGCTGGCGCCATGGGTCGGGCGCCTGTGCTCCGCCATCGCTCTCAGTCGAGGAGAGGACGCTATGCAGGAAACCCTCATCCTGGTGCTGCGTAACCTGCCGACTCTCCGCGAGCCTGCGGCGCTGCGGGCCTGGGTGCGCCGCATCGCCGTCCGCCAGTCACTGCGGATGACGGGCGACGCCCGGGTGGTGTCCGTGCCCGATCCCCCGGAGGTGCCCGTCCTCCAGGACCTGGACACTGTCATGGATGTGCGCGAGACGCTGATGCGACTGTCGCCGTCGCAGCGGGCCGTGCTCGTGCTGAGGGACCTCGAGGACCTCTCCGAGCAGGAGGCGGCCGAGGTCATGGACCTGCCTGAAGGCACGGTGAAGTCCGGCTTGCACCGGGCCCGGAAGAGCTTTCGCCAGAGGTGGGAGGAGGGGTGATGGATCGGCCGATCCATGTCGTCGGAGGCGGCATCGCCGGTCTGGTAGCCGCCATCACGGCTGCCGAAGCCGGAGCTCCCGTCGTGGTTCACGAGGCCTCCGGGCGCGCCGGGGGGCGCGCGCTCGGCGGCACTGAGCGAGCAGGCGTGAACCTCGGGCCTCACGTCGTGTTCACCGACGGGGCCCTGGTCCGCTGGCTTCGCAGCCACCACATCGACGTGGGCCTGCGCGGGCCGGTCGTGCGAGGGGTCCGCGTCCTCGATGACAGCGGCAGTCACCTGCCACTGGTGGAGTCCGCCCGGCTGGCCGCCACGCTGCCTCCGCAGCGCGCGCCCGTCGACGACAGCTTCCGAGCGTGGGCAGAGCAAGCCTTCGGCCCCACGAGGGCGGCCCTCATGTGCCGGCTGGCGGGCCTCTTCACCTTCCACGACGACCCTGGCGCATTGTCAGCCCGCTTCGTCTGGGACCGGTTCCGCAGGACCTTCCTGGGTGCTGATCGTGTCCGTTGGGTCGCCGGAGGCTGGTCGACGCTCGTCGACGCCCTGATCGAGCGCGCCCTCGCCCGGGGGGCGCGAATCGACCTGGACGACCGGCTGACACCGGGTACCTTGCCCGAGGGACCGACCATCGTCGCCACCAAGTTGTCCGCCGCGGCCCGCCTGCTCGAGCGGCGATTGGACTGGCCGGGCACCCGGACCGCCCTGCTTGACGTCGTGACCGCCCCAGGAGGGAACTGGCCCAGCATCGTGGCGGACGTTCGGGCCGACCTGGCGACGTGCTGCATGATCGAGCGGGAGACGGCTGTCGAACCGGGACTGCTCGGGCACGACCGCTACGAGCTCTTCCAGGCCCACCTGGGCGTCGGTCCCGGCATCGCCTTCGACCCTGCCGTCGCCCGGATCGAGGACGCCCTCGACCGGGCCGTGGACGGGTGGAGGGAACGGGTCGTGTGGCGGCGAGGCCATCTTCTCGTCGACTCGACCGGGGCGGTCGATCCACCTGGCACGACATGGCGCGACCGACCCGGCATCGATCAGGGTGACGACCGGTTCGTGGCCGGAGATGCCGTCGCCGCTCCCGGCCTGCTGTCGGAGGTGGCGGTCAACAGCGCTGTGCGAGCAACCCACATGGCGCTCGAGGCGCGGCGCCGTCAGGTCTTCGCCCCCGGCTGGCCGAGCGTCGACTTGTCTCCAGAACGTCGTCTCGCCGTGCTCGCTGCAGCTCTGCCCGGGGCTTCGCTCGAGAGTGTCGAGCTGCGCGGTGGGAGCGACCGGGGACGGGAGATCGAGCCCGTTGACGAGACGGGTCCCGGTTACCTGCTGGGCGTCCGGGCGGGGGTCGTGCGTGGCACGGCCGTCACGCCGAGCCCCGATGGCAGCCGGGTGACGACGCTGGCCTGGGTCCGATGGCCCGAACCGGTGGCGAGGCCCCTCAATCGTCTCTACTCGACGCTGCGGGCCTCTGTCTTCGGCTCGTCGGCTTGGCGCTACGCGCTCGGCAGGAGGCGTTTTCGCTGAGCCGGGGCGCGGCACACGGGCACCATGGTCGCCTGCGTCACCACCGGACCCGTCCAAGCTTCGTCGATGATCACGCCGATGGCCTGGGAGCGGAACCGGTCAACCTGGCAGGGCCGCGACTGCGCCAGCATCGATGGCGCGAACGAGTTGAGCATGGTCTCGCTCGTTCTGATCCGCGTAAGCGTGTGCGAACTGACGAATGGCTGCGGCGAATTTGGGCCCCTTTCCGATGTAGCCATCGATCGCCACCGGGTCACCGGTTCGAGCGTGGGCCCGTGCCAACGTCTCGCCGCACGCGGTCGCGAACTCGACGAGCCGAGGCGCGATCAGCTCGGTGGTCGGAATGATCTTCATGTCGCGGAACTGCCGCACGTAGTAGTCCCTGCCGTGCAGCGAGCCCCATCCGACGAAGATGTCCGTGGCGCTCTGGACCAGCCGCTTACCGGTGATCACCCGCGCCCCGTGGTGCTCGTGCACGCTCGGGTGGCCGTGTGCTGCATAGACCGATGGACCAGCCTGCTTGACCTGCAGGAACAGGGGGTCGGCCCCGGTACGACCCTCGAAGAGCACCAGGTAGACCATCATTCCGACGCTGCCGACCCCCACGACCTGGCGAACGACGTCGACCGCGGTGAATCGATCGAACAGGCTCCGTCGGTCTTCCTGCAGTGTCAGTCGGTACTCGGCAAAGAGTTGGTCGACGAGATCGTCCTGCTCATCGTCGCTGATGGCGACGCGGATCGGAGGATCCTCGGTAATACGTGGACGCCCGTGAGCCATCGTCGTGAGCTTTTCGAACGCTCCACGGCTCGTGCGGCGGCTGCGCTGCTTGTCGATGTGGATCGACACCCGTCCACGATCTGCCGGCTCGAAGTAGCCGATCCAGCTGTCGAAGTGCATACCGTCGTACCAGATGTCCAGCTCGGGCATCGTCGTGTAGCGACGCATACGCTTGTGATAGGCCTCGATGCCAGCGGCGACTGCCGCATCGGCAGCGCTTGGCTTGACCCCGTTCTGCCGTGCGGCGACGACGACGCTGGCGGCGAAGCGCTTGACGTCCCACTCGAACGGACCGGGCTGGGTCTCGTCGAAGTCACGCAGATCGAACATCAGGTTCCGCTCGGGTGTGGCCCAGAGCCCGAAGTTCAGCAGGTGGGCATCACCACACAGCTGCACCGCCAGCCCACTGTCCGGTCGAGAGGCAAGGTCGGCTGCCATTACGGCGGCTGCGCCCCGGTAGTAGTTCCAAGGCGATGCCGCCATGCGCCGGTGCCGGAGGGGTACGAGCTCCGGGACTCGGATCTCGTTCTGGGCGAGGATCGTCTTCAAGGGATCGTGTCCGCGCTGGTCCTCCTCCCAGCACCCTAAGGTGGCCCGCGGCGCTCTCCGCCGCGCCGACTTTCCCACCTGCCATCGTTCGTCACTCGTCGCCCAGAGATCATGGAGCTCAGCCGGCGAGACCGATGGTCTGGGTGAATCAGGCCCCGTCATGAGTCCCTTTCTCGAAGCGTTGTCCAATGTATAGCTTCAGCTCGTTCGCTCGATGGAGGGTTCGGGCTGGCGGGGCGGGCGCCCGACGTCCACGACGGCCGATGGTCAGCGAGCGGACTGGACGGAGCAGCTGGCCGGTGCCCATCGGGCACGTGCCACCGGGGAGTTGTCGTTCCGGCAGCACCGGGTAGATAGGTGTGATGACGCCTCCGTCAGCGCGGGACCTGGTCCCCGCCGATGCCAACCTGGCCACGTTGCGCCGAGCGGCGGCCGGTTGCACCGCATGCGAGTTGTACAAGGACGCCACTCAAACGGTCTTCGGCTCTGGCACGCCGGATGCCGAGGTGATGCTCGTGGGTGAGCAGCCGGGGGACAAGGAGGACCTCGCTGGGGAGCCCTTCGTAGGGCCGGCGGGCAAGCTGCTCGATCAGGCCCTGGCCGAGGCGGGCATCGACCGCGGGCGGACATACATCACCAACGCCGTGAAGCACTTCAAGTTCACCCGCCGAGGAAAGGTGCGGCTGCACAAGAAGCCGAGCGCGGTCGAGATGGCCGCCTGTCGGCCATGGCTGGAGGAAGAGCTGTCCGTGGTCAGGCCCGAGATCGTCGTGTGCCTGGGAGCGACCGCGGCCCAGGCCCTGCTGGGTCCCAGCTTCCGGGTGACCAAGGAGCGTGCTCGCTTCGTGGACTGGCCGTACGAGCCGCGCGTGACCGCAACAGTGCACCCGTCTTCGATTCTCAGAGCTCCCGACGAAGGGACGCGCCAAGCCGAGCTCTCACGTTTCGAGGATGATCTGAGGGTGGTGGCGGGGGCGCTCGACGGCCGGGGTCGCTGAGCGAGTCACCAGACTGCGACATGACGCGGCAGCGGCCTGCCTCCCGGTCTCTGACCCCCAGATGGCGCCGACGGGGTCCCCACCGTCAAGCGTCGCCATGGAACAATGCGGGTCGTGGCGGTTGAAGACAGGCTCGAGCATTACGTCGTCTGGCACTGCGCGGCCCTGGAGAGCAGCGAGTACGCGTCGCTCATTCCGCACCAAGACGGTTATGAGCTACGGGGCACCGCTGTATTTCCGCTCGAGGGCGTGCCTTGCCTCATCGAGTACGAGGTCGCGGTGGACCTTGGCTGGTCCGCAGTGTCGGCGGACGCGATGGTTTCCACCCCAGAGGGAGTCGGAAGGATCAGGCTCACGTCCGAGGGAAGCGGCCGGTGGACACTCGGTGGTCAGGCTGCGCCGCACCTCGCGGGCTGCACCGATCTGGACCTGGGCTGGACGCCAGCGACGAACACCGTGCCGATCCGGCGTCTGGATCCGGAAATCGGAGAGAGCGTGGCCATCATCGCTGCCTGGATCAGGGTTCCAGAGCTGGACGTCGTTGCCAATGACCAGCGGTACACGCGTCTGGCGGCCGACCGATGGAGGTATCGCTCGGGAGACTACGACTTCGAGCTGCTTACCGACGTGTCGTCGGGGCTCGTTCTCGAATATGGCGAGGACCTGTGGCGAGCGGCGGCGACCAGCTCGCACCCGGTCACCCAAGAGTGAAGTCGCTCGGCCTGACCGAGAGCCTGGAGGTCGGCTACCGCCTGTCACCACGGGGGGAAGCGGTGCTGGCCGGCCTCTGACAGTGACCTGGCCCTGTCCTGCTCGCTGGCGGGGATCTCAGCCTCCAAGGCGATCTCGGCGGCAGGTTTGGGCGGGCCCGAGGGGGGTATTAGCTGGCTCGGATTTGTCGGCTCCGCCGCAGGGGGCGGGTCTGACGAACAACGGAGGGGGTCTGTTGTGGCTGAGGGGCCTGTCCGTTCTGGGGACGCAGCCGGTACGGAGACAGGTGGTCGGCGCCGCGTCTCCCCGCTCCGGCGCCTTTGGTACCTGCTGCTGGTGGTCCAGTTCCCGGCTGTTCTCGTGCCGAGCTTCTACGCCCGGGAGACACCCATGGTCTGGGGCATTCCGTTCTTCTACTGGTACCAGCTCCTGTGGGTGATCATCGCGGCGCTGCTCACTCTGATCGTCTATCTGTTCACTCGAGAGCGCGGTGAGGCCTCACCATCCACCGAGCGCGTGACGGCGGAGGTGAGCTCCTGATGCCTCATCGCGGCATCGTCCCGGTAGAGCTCGCCATCTTCGCTGCGCTCTTCACTATTGTCGCCGGCCTGGGCTTCGCAGCAGTCCGCTGGCGTCGCGCCCAGAACCTCGCGAACCTCGACGAGTGGGGACTGGGCGGGCGCGCATTCGGCACGTTCGTCACCTGGTTCCTGCTCGGTGGCGACGTGTACACCGCGTACACCTTCATCGCTATTCCCGCCCTGGTCTACGGTGTGGGCGCTCTGGGCTTCTATGCGGTCCCCTACACGATCGTCATCTATCCGCTCGTCTTCCTGATAATGCCCAGGCTCTGGTCTGTCTGTCGCAGGCATGGGGCTGTCACGCCAAGTGATTTTGTCCGGGTGCGGCACGGCTCCAGCACGCTCGCCCTCGCCGTGGCGGTGACGGGGATCGTCGCCACGATGCCCTACATCGCGCTGCAGCTCGTCGGTATCCAGTCGGTGTTGCAGAGCATGGGCGTGGCGGGCACCGGATGGCAGAAGGATCTGCCTCTCATTCTGGCCTTCGCCATTCTCGCCGCCTACACCTACTCCTCTGGCCTGAGGGCGCCGGCGCTTATCGCCTTCGTCAAGGACGCCCTCATCTACATGGTGGTCATAGTCGCAGTCATCTACATTCCGCTACGACTCGGAGGCTATGGCCATATCTTCAGCTCGGCCCACACCCACCTGGCCGCCAAGCCCAAGTCGGCCCAGGCATCGTTCATCATCCCACCGGGCAGTCAGGCTGCTTACTGGACGCTGGCGTTGGGCTCCGCATTCGCGCTGTTCATGTATCCGCACGCAATCACCGGGGTGCTGGCGGCGAAGGGGCGGGATGTCATCCGTCGCAACGCGGCCATCCTGCCCGCCTACACCTTCCTTCTGGGGCTCATCGCCCTGCTGGGCTACATGGCCATCGCTGCAGGAGTAAACGTCACCAACACGAATCTCGCCGTGCCCGAGCTGTTCCAGCGGATGTTCCCGACCTGGTTCACCGGGATCGCCTTCTCGGCCATAGCGATCGGCGCGCTGGTGCCGGCCGCGATCATGGCCATCGCGTCAGCCAACTTGTTCACCCGCAACATCTGGGTGCCGTTCCTAGATCGCAACGCGACGCCCGCACGGGAGGCCGCCGTGGCCAAGGTCGCGTCGCTGGCGGTGAAGGCGGGCGCGGTCGCCTTCATCATCGTCCTCAGCCCCCAGTTCTCGGTCAACCTTCAGCTCTTGGGCGGCGTGTGGATCCTTCAGACCTTCCCGGCGATCGTGTTCGGTCTTTACACCCGCTTCTTTCACCGGTGGGCACTCCTCAGTGGCTGGCTCGCCGGCATGGTCACCGGTACGTGGATGGCGTATGCGACGCCGAACGTGGCCAAGCACCAAGCCCACTTTGGTGGATCGGTGTACAACTGGCACTTCTTGGGGCACTTCAAGGCGTACCCGGGCTTCATCGCTCTTTGCATCAACGTCGCCGTCGTCCTTGTCCTGACCCTTGTCTTCATGCTGCTGAGGGTTCCCAAGGGTGCGGACGCGACGACGCCCGATGACTTCGAGGAGGAGGCAGCTCTGCCGCTCCCCGAGCCGGTCGGTATCAGCGCGGTGGTCGGTGACCCGGGCAAGGTCCGCCCCGCGGCCGGGCGGTCATAACTTCGGCAGCCGCCAGAAGCTTGCTGGCAGGGTCCGCGCCCGATACATCCTGATCGCCAGGGTATGCCACGGTTCGGAACGGCGATCATGACGAAACGCGCCGCCGGGCCTTGTTCCGTCTTGGCGATTGATGGCACCCTCAGATGTAGCGGAGGGGGGGCGCGTCGATGTGGGCACCGCGGAGGTGGAGCAAGGCCAAGGGCGATCGCAAGGTCGCTTCGGGGAGGCAGGCAAGGGCGGCGAGACGCCTCGTGCGGGAGGTGGAAGCATTTCTCACCGGTTCCTCCCAGGAGTGGTTCTTCACGCGGGGGAGAGACATTCCAGGCTGGGCCTATATCAACAAGGTCGCACACGCCGAGCCCACCCGGCTGGCGCAGTTGGCTGCCTGGGCACCGGACGAATCCACGAGGTGTCGTGGTTGGCGGGAAGCGGTCGGAATCCTGGCCCGGGACACGATCCGAGCAGGAGCGGGTGACCCCAGAGCCATACGGCACATCCAGATCGACCGACTCGTCGCCCTCGAGCTCGTGATGATCTCGTGCGCCAGCAAGGTTGCACCTCAGGGACTTGTCGCACTCGGACAGGCATGCCTGAGCGACGACGGCCCGTGGCACGGATCCGCCTAGACGACCACCCCTCCTCCTTCTCCTGCGGCGGGATGGGTTCGGCCTCCGGCGGGTTCTGCCGGGCGCTCATGCTCGCCGATAACACACTCAGACGGGCCAGGTCAGCAGCGGCGATAGCGCCCCCTACTCGAGGCCGAGCTGCTCGGCCAGGGCCTCCACGTCGACATCGTCGGGTACGAGCCCGAGGCGATCGGCATCTGCCAGCAGTTCCCGCTGCGACTTGGGCCACCACGGTGGCGACACCGCGCCCTCGATCGAGACGGGGTCGACGGGCGAGCGATCCGACGACGCTGTTGGCCATCGGCTTCTGGCAACTGACATGCTTACCCGCACGAGCCGCGGCGATGACATGTTCCTTGTGAAGGTGTGTCGGCGACAGGATCTCGACAGCATCCACGTCCGGGTCGGCCAGTAGGTCCCCCAGGTTCGTGTAGACACTGGGCACATTCCACTCGCGAGCCCGCCGCTCAGCCACCTCGGAGCGGGGATCGCACAGCGCCACCACATCGCACCGCTCGTGCTCGAGGTATCCCGCCAGGTTCAATGGTGCGATGTTGCCGACGCCCACAACGCCGAGCCTTACCCGGTCCATCACGGCTCCTCGCTCAAAGCTCCCGCCCCCTGGCCGGACGGCCTTGCTCGGTGTCGGAGTTGCCTAGGGAAGCAGCGGCGACGAGCCGTCAATGGTCGCTAGGGCCGAACTTGCCCATTGCGCCTAGCCACTGGGCAGTACGGCGGAGGCCCTCGTCGAGGCTGATGGGGTCGTACCCGAGCCTCTTGTACGTCTTCGACTGGGTCAGGTCGCGGCGAGGTGTCCTGACCGACGCCAGCTTGGCTGCGATCGCTACCAGTGTCGGTCCGAAGACCGCCAGCAATTCGCGGTCGTCCGACGGTGCGACGTCCTCGACCCGGTGGTCGATGCCGGCCAGAGCGCAGATCCGGTTGCAGGCCTCGGCGGTGCTCACCACGTCCTCGGGACGGCCGTCGAGCATGTAGCGCTCACCCGAGACGCCCCGATCGAGGGCCAGAATGCATCCGCGTGCGATGTCGTCGGCGAAGACCCAGCTCACCGGAAAGGTCAGATACCGCGTCACCCGTTGACGGAGAGCCGATAGCAGCACCCGATTGAAGCTTGTCCGACCGAGGGCGTTGCTCGCCACGGGGGAGGGACCGAAGATGGCGCCAGGGTGGGTGGAGACGACATCTCGGCCCGCAGCTGCTCGGGCCATGGCGTCCTGGAATGCCGCCATCTTGGTGATGGTGTACGGATCCGAGCTCGGCTCCTTCGTCACGGGGGCGTCCTCGCGCTCGAGACCTCCGGCCGTGTCGAAGAACGTACCTGTGCTGACAGCGACGACCCGGCGCATGCCGAGTCCTTCGGCGACGTCGAGGACGTGCTTCGTCCCTTGAACGTTGACTGCCTCGAAGTCAGGCAGGTGTTGGCTCGCCCCACCCAACAGGGCGGCACAGTGAATTGCGGCATCGGAACCGGTGGCGGCGCGACGCACGTCGTCGGGATCGGTGATGTCGCCACTCATGACCACGACGCCCAACGCAGCAAGCGGTGCGGTGTCTGCCGTCGGACGAGCCAGAGCACGGACAGTGTCGCCGCGCTCGACCAGATGCTTGCAGATGTTGGCACCGGCGAGGCCAGTAGCGCCCGTGACGAAGATGGTCTCACTCACGCTGTTGTCTGCCGTGGGGTGTCAGTGTAGGCAGCATCGACCTGCGCGGGGTCGTATGCGATGGCAGGAGCGCTCGCTCCGAACACGTCGAGGGTATGGATGAAGCGATGGAGACCCATGGTGTTGGCACAGGTGAAGCCGAGCTCGACGATCTGGGCCGTGGTGAAGACTTCACCGAGTCGTCGGTACATGTCGTCGTCGATCGCATGGTGGTCGGCCGAGAGTAGATCCAGGAACTCGACGGCCAGGCGCTCCTGGTCCGTCAGCTGCGAGCCGCCCGGAGCGACCAGGCAGGCCACGTCCTCGTCGGTGATCGACTCGTGCTTCCGGGACTGCATGCAGGGCTGACACTCACCCAATTGGGCACTGCGTATCCGGATCAGCTCGACGATCCGCGCACCGAGAAGGCTCTGTTTGCCCATGACGCCACGTGCCGCGTTGATCATGAGAAGCTGCGCTGTCTTGTAGGCGAAGATCTGAAGCGGTACCGCCGTGGCATAGGTGCCGTCGGCGACCCCTTCTTCGATGATCCGTCGTGGCTCGTCGGCGAGCTTGTCCAGCGGGATCGGCTCTATTCTGGGCATCTGCGTACCTACTCTCGGGCCGTACAGCGGATCTGTTGGCGCTGTCGTCTCGAAGCTACAAGGCAGGTGATGTCGTGTCCATGGTGCCTTCGTCTGTGCTGCTCACCGACCGGGTGGCTGTCGTGACCGGTGGTGGAGGAGGGATCGGCCGGGGCGTCGCCCGTGCTCTCGCCACGTTCGGTGCCAGGGTGGCGGTTTGGGAACGCGATGCCGAGACGGCCGCCTCGGCGGCCAAGGAGATCGGTGGGCTCGGGCTCACCACGGACGTCCGTGAGTCAGCGGAGGTAGATATGGCACTCGGCCGCACCATTGCGGAGCTCGGACCGGTCGCCATACTGGTGAACAACGCCGGCGGTGTCTTCTCCTCCCCGCTCCTGGAGACGTCCGAGAAGGGCTGGGACGCGCTTCACCGGGCCAATCTGAAGCACGTGATGCTGTGTACCCAACGTGTGGCCCGGACGATGGTGGAGAGCGAAACGAAGGGCAGCATCATCAGCGTTACCTCGATCGAGGGCGTCCGGGCGGCCCCGGGATACGCGGCCTACGCGGCCGCGAAGGCTGGGGTCATCAACTTCACGAAGACCGCCGCTCTGGAGCTCGCCCCTTACGGCATCCGCGTGAACGCATTGGCCCCCGACATCACCCTGACCGAGGGCATGGTGTCCGTGGCACCGCCGGGAGCTGAGGCCCGTTTTGGCCACACCATCCCGATGGGGCGCCCGGGCCACGTCGACGAGATGGGCGGCGCCGCCGTCTTCCTCGCCGGCTCGCTGTCGAGCTACGTCACGGGCCAGGTCATCCACGTCGACGGAGGGACCGAGGCCGCGTGCGGCTGGTACCACCATCCCGAGAACAGCTCCTACATCCTCGGGCCGCCCTGAGGCGCTGACGGCCCACTCATCTGTCATCCTGCCCCATGGAGCCCACATGGGCGGACATTCCACCGTCGATGCCAATCATCTGCCCTGTGATATAGCGCGATTCGTCCGATGCAAGGAAGACGACGAGATTGGCGACGTCTACCGGATCACCGACGTACGGGGTCAGCGTTGCCCGCCCGAGCCCCTCGAGCATGTGGTCGGACAAGTGAGCACGGACGGCGTCGGTGATGATGAGACCTGGTACGACGGTGTTGGCGCGGACGCCCTCCTTGCCGTGGGATGTCGCCACGTACATCGTCAAGGTGTTGACCCCAGCCTTGGAGACACCGTAGGCGGTGCGAGTGCGGTCGCCTTTGAGCGATGCGCCCGAGGACATGTTGATGATGGAGCCACCGCCAGCGCGAACCATCTCAGGAATGGCGTGCTTGCACATCAACATCTGGCTGCGGAGATTGACGGCCATGGTCCTATCCCACACCTCGAACGACAGATCGGTTACCTGCGTGTCGCGCGAAAGAAAATCGGACTCTGTCATGGCAGCGTTGTTGTGGAGGACGTCTAGGCGCCCACAGCGGGCGACGGCTGCCTTGATCGCTGCGACCGCCTCGGCCTCGTCCGAAAGGTCGGCCCGCACGCTGAAAGCAGTGCCATTCGATACGGTGATCGCCTCCGCGACCAGTTCCGCTCGAGCGCCGTCGATATCGACGACAACGACGGACGCACCTTCCTTCGCCAAGGCGCGCGCTGTCGCCGCACCAATTCCCCCGGCCCCCCCGGTCACGATGGCAGCTCTGCCGTCCAGGCGCCCCATGATCACGTCACCTTACAGGTGCACGCTTCCGTCCTCGGCGATCGTCCAACCGGGGTTGTGCGCTACTTCCCACACGTAGCCATCGAGATCGGCGAACGCACCTGAGTAGCCGCCCCAGTCCATTCGCCTTGCTGGGCGCACGACGGTGCCTCCTGCCCGCTCGGCGTCGGCGAGTAGCGCATCGACCTCGTCGGGCGAGCGGACATTTTGTGCAAGCTCGATTCCTGGAGCGCCGTGACCGCCCAGCGCCGTCCAGAGGCCGAACACCATCCCGCCGGCCTGGAAGAAGCAGACCTCCTGGTCGGGCTGCTGTGCGGCATCCCACCCGAGCGTCTCGTAGAACCCCCGGGCTCGCGCCAGGTCGGTGACACCGAGCGTTACGAGGCTGATCCGCTGATCCATGCAGCGAGCATAACCGTGCCGTCAGCCGCCAATCTTGCGAAAGTCCCAGCTGACGATCTTCTCGGGTGTGATGCGCAGCCACGCGTGGCGGCCATCGTGATGGACGCGACCACCTGCGTACTTGTCTGCAAAGAGCCGCTCGGGAACCTCGAGCTCGGGACAAGGCTCTCCGGTCCTCGGCTTCTCGCCGACGGACGCAGCGACACCTCGAAGCTCTACCCCCCGTAGCTCCATGAAGTCGTCGCCTGCGTCGACAACAACGCCCACGCGGTCGTCATGCTCCAGGTCCGCCCATCGCTGGCTGTTCACGATGGACGTCAGCCACAACGACATGCCGTCCCAGACGAACCACAGCGGTGTCACATGCGGCGCACCAGTCCCACTTACCGTCGCGACCCGGCAGGTGCGCTCCGAGCGGAGGAAGGCGTCACGCTCCTCGGGGTTCATGGCGACCTTACGGCCGCGGCGCTGCTCTCTCATATGCATCCTCGAGGTCGTCGGTACCTGAGGGTCCAATCCTGCCAAACTCGGGAGCTCCGGGAGCACATCAGGGCCTGCCCGACGGCGAGCACCACTGTGTGGCACGCGGCCTGCCGTCACCATAACCTTCCGATCATGGACGTATCCAGCTACCACCACTCGGACTCCATCGCTGTCGACCGGCCCCCCGCGGACGTGTACGCAATCGTCAGCGACCTGACCCGCATGGGCGAGCTGAGCCCGGTGTGCAAGCACGGCTCCTGGGACGACCCCGCCCAGGCCGGCAAGGAGGGTGCATGGTTCACCGGCCACAACGTCATTGGGGAGTTCACCTGGGACACCCACTGCAGGGTCCTCGCTGCCGAGCCGGGTCGGGAGTTCACCTTCGTCAACTACGGGCCGAGTGGCGACGTCGAGCTCGTCAAATGGGGCTACGCCTTCGAGCCTGAGCGCGACGGGTCGAAGGTGACCGAGTCCTGGCAGCTGTTGCCTGCCTATCCCGACTTCATCAGCGCCGGTAGCCCCGACGTCGACGTCAAAGCCCGTATCGAGGGCATGGCGGAGATGGCGCGGGACGGGATCCGCGATACGCTCGCCAGCCTCAAGCGTGTCGCTGAATCCTGACCGCCTGGCGGTCAGCCCTGGCGAAGCTCCGGGGACGCCGCGATGGTGACGGGTAGCCCTGTCCCGCTACCGTGGGCGCCGTGAGCCGACCGCAAGTGCCCGGTGGGAAGGTGCACGATCTCCCGCGAGACCTGGGTGAGGCGTTGATCGCCAACCCCACGGCACTCGTTGCCTGGAAGGACATCACGCCTCTGGCCCGCAACGAGTTCATCTGCTGGGTCGAGGATGCCAAGCAGGACATGACCCGAGAACGCCGCATCCGCCGGACGCAGGAGGAGCTCGAGGAAGGCCAGCGTCGGCCGTGCTGCTGGCCAGGGTGCAGGCACCGCGAGCGCACCGGCAGATAGCTGGGCGGCTGGGCGACCCCATCGCCGCCTATGCGCTCGCCTGCCAGACCGAGATGTGACTCCGGCTCTCGCTCGTGAATGGCGCTCGGTACCAGTCACTCCACCGCTCTCGGAGCGTCATGCCGGCGATGCGGGCCATGAGGTCCAGCTCCGAGGGCCACACATAGCGGTGGCTCGACGAGAATGCCTCGAGGGCCCCATCGATCACCCACCAGTGCCGCGAGACCTCGATCTGCTTCGCGACGTCGTATTCGCCGACGCCGATGTGAGTGGGCGTTGCCGTGAAGACCTGCGAGGTCTCGCCGGGCGGGAGCCGTCGCAGCTCGGGAATGTAGGTCTCGATGACGAAGAAGCCGCCTGGTTCCAGATGGTGCGAGGCGTTGCGGAAGCACGCGACCTGTTCGTCCTGCGTAGTCAAGTTGGTGATCGTGTTGCGTAGCAGGTAGACGAGGCGAAACGTCGCGTCCACCGCCGTGGTGGCGAAGTCCCCGATGGTCACATCGACACCGGCGTCAGGTGCCTCTTCCCGGAGCTCAGCCACCATTGCCGGCGACAGGTCGATGCCGTGCACGGGAACGCCTCGACGGCTGAGTGGCAACGCGATACGGCCGGTCCCGATACCGAGCTCCAGTGCCGGCTCGCCCTGGGTCAAGTCGGCGAGGAAGTCGACGGCCGCGTCGAGCAGCGACGGCTCGAAGATCTCGGGCCACAACGTCCGGTAACGACTGGCGATCCACGCGTCGAAGTGGGTCTCGGCCATGGGCAGAGCATTGCCATCGCCTGATGCCCGGGCAAGCGAGTTCCCGAAGGGACGGAAGGCTAACGACAGGGGCGCGTTGGGTTTGGTCACACGGTGGCGAGTGCGGCGAGATGGGCGAGGGAGTTGCTCAGGTGGTCCGCCGGGAACGGGGGGAAGCCGATGTGTTGCCGCAGGACGTCTGGGACCGCAGACCAGTCGTAGGAGAGGGTGACCTTGGTCTCGGACGGTCCGACCGGCGTCAGGTCGTAGCGCCACACCCAGCCGCCGAAGGTCAGGCTGCCGTTGTCAGTATCCTGGCCCGGCTTCCACGAGATGGCGTTCGGCGGGTCGAAGACCTGGACCTGGTTGGCCATCTGGTAGTTCCCGTCCGGATGGTTTGGGTGGTACATGGCGATCCGGAAGACCTGCCCGGCCGCGGTCAACGGCCTGCTCTCGAGGGCTTCGCGTACCCAACCGGTTCCGTCGATCGCCGCGTGCTTGGTTGTGTCGGCAAGGACGGCGAAGATGGTCTCCGCCGGTGCATGGATGGTCGCAGTGGCGCTGACACTTTCATCGGCCATGTGCTTTCTCCTGATGAGAGAGTCTGTTACCACATCTGACGCTCGCCAGGCCGGTAACTCATCGGGGTCGAGGTAGTTCCGGGCCGGACGGGACCTCGGCGCCCCCCCGCACGGCGGGTCACAGACGAACTCCTTAGAACCAGTCCTCGGCGGGCAACGAGTAGCGGAAGCGGACGTACTCGTCGCCTGCGAGCTCCTCCGAGTACCGCCCACGAATTACACCACTGTCATTTGCTCGGTCAAGGGTGGTCACTAGATGTAGAGCGTTCCGCCTGCGCAGAAGCACAGGTCGTTGCCCCAGGGGTCCACGACGTAGAAGGAGCGATCGCCCCACGGTCGCTCGACGACCTCGCCGGCGGGCTCGCCGTGAACCGGGTAGGGCGCGAGTACGCCCAGACGGGCAGCTCGGGCGTCGACGGCATCGACGTTGTCGACCGCGAAGTAGAGCGATCCGAGCACAACGGGTCGCACGCCGCTATGTCGAGCCGGATGTCAAACGGAAGCGGGTCTGCGCGAAGTCGCCCTTTGCGAACGCGAGGACCTTTTCGGGGACGACTTCGAACACGAACGCTTCGCCGCCTTCATGGTGGAAGGCGCCGTTCGCCACCTCGAAGTGCCAGTCCCCCATGTACTTGGACTCCCATGCCCTCGCGAGGCGGCGCAGGAGCTCTCCGTCGGTCACCCGCTTGGTGTCTCCTTCGATCACAACGTCGAGTCCCGACTTCCATTTGTTGTTGCCAGTGGTGAGCGCGCAGTGCGAGCTCCTCGACAGGTTGACGCCCTTCTGCTCGGCGGCACCGGTGCAGAAGTAGAGGGCGCCGTCCTGCCATACGGCAGGAAGCGGCGTGACGTGGGGCCGACCGTCCGGGCGGACGGTCGAGATCCAGAACAGCTCGGCCTCGTGAATGGTCCGACGGACGTCTGACCATGTGGTCGGCGATGCTCCCGGCGCGCTGAAGCGGGCATCCAATTCGGGCACAGGTTCGGTTGTTGTCACGGGTCTGGCCTCCTGCGGGTCATGCCCACTCGCGTCTCAGTGCCCATCCCCATCCGACCAATTTGACGGTACGACAGCCGGGAAATCATCGCCCCAACATCTGGATCGGCTCGCCCTGAGATTCCCGACCGTGCCCTGACCTAAGGGGCGCTCGTAGGGCCCGGCGCCGTGCGCCAAACTAGGGTGGTGACTCGCGATCGCAACGACCGCCCGTGGGGATCCTTCACGGTCCTCGAGGACGCCCCAACTCACAAGCTGAAGCGGATCGAGGTCCGACCCGGGTGCCGACTCAGCTACCAGCGCCATGCCAGACGGGCCGAGCACTGGTTCATTGTCGCTGGTACCGCCGAGGTGATCCTCGACGACGCTCCCTCTCGCCTCGACCGGGGCGATGCCATCGACATCCCCAGGAAGGCAGCCCACCGGATCGCGAACCTCAGTCAGGACGACCTGGTGTTCATCGAAGTCCAGCATGGGGACTACTTCGGTGAGGACGACATCGAGCGGCTTGACGATGATTTTGGTCGCGCGGGCTGACCGCACCCGAAGGCGGGGACGAAGGGGTTCGTGATGAAGGGGCGTTCGCTTTCGGGAACATCCCTTCGGCGAATAATCACAAAATTGTCCAACCTGCTCGTACATACGTTCGGCAACGGACCCGACGACAGGTTCGCGGTGGGAGTAACCACAGTTCGGAGGGCAACGACCTGGGCTGTGACGTAGCGTGGCTCAAAGTTCGACGCAAGGGGGGCCCCGATGGCCGATCATCCGAACGCAACGGCGCTGCGCAAGGCCTGGCTGGCGCTCGTCGATGGCGATCCGACGCCGCTGTACGAGCTCACAGCCCCCGATGCGACGCTCCACATGTGTCCCGGTCAGAACTGGTTGAGTGGAAGTCACGAGGGGCGCGACACGGCTTTCGGCCTCCTGATGCAATCTGGACAAGCCACTCGCGACTCCATGAAGACGACGATCCATGACGTCGTCGGCAACGATGAGCACGTCGTGGCTCTCCTGCATTTCTCCTTCGAGCGCGACGGGAGGACCTTGGAGGGGAACGAGACGTGGGTCTCGCACATGAGCGACGGCCGAGTGACGGAGACTTGGGTGTTCATCTGGGATCAGGCGGATGCGGAGCAGTTCTGGTCGTTCGCTCGGCCAGACTGACATCTTCAGCCGTTCGCCAGGCGGATCGTGGTGATCACATCGCGAACCGCGTTGGTCTTCCATGACTCACCACCGTCGTCAGAGAGGTGAACCTCCTGCCCGAACCCGATCACCACGCGACCGTCCATGGCATCAAGGTGCCCGGTATCGACGTTTCCCGTGAAGCATTCTGGCAGGCCCTCTTCACAACGGACGAACGCCGACCCGAGTCGCGCCCGGTACACGGCGCCACATGTCGTGGACGGCCCGTCTGACGCCGAAACGTAAGCGATTCCGTCGTCGATGCACACCGCCCGTAGATAGCTGTCGTGGAGTCCATGGGTGCTCCACGACCACGACTTTCCGCCGTCTTCACTCCAGCCGAATCCAACCGCCGCGGCCACGGCGACCGCTCCGTTCTCCGCCCGCACCTCGTGGATGTCTGCGTCGGGCTCGATGACGCCGTTCCAGCTCCTCCCTCGGTCGCCTGAGTGCCACAGGCCGCCCACGTGGACGTTCACCCAGAGATCTCCACCACTGCTCGCCATGGACCGAGTATCGGGCGTCGGGCCGGCCGGGTTCTCCCAGTGGTCTCGATCCGGCACCTGCTCGAAGGCACTGACCTCCTCCACCTGGGCGCCCACCACGGCAAGACGGGCACTCGTTCGGCCTACGACGACAGTTCCGTCGTCCAGGACAGCCAGGCTCTGGCCGTCGTCGGCAGGTAACTCGCCGACGGTCATCACCTCTCGGTCGTCGAGCCGGATAACGACCCGGCGGTCCAGGAGCGCGTGCCATCGCTCGGAGCCGGGCGCCAAAGCGGTGACGGAGTGCCCCTGGACAAGGGCGCGGCCCGTGTCCAGGTCGAAAAGACCCTGTTCCGTGCCTACGAGCAGCATCGACGTCCAACCTACCGCTGGCCGAGTCTGCGCTCGAATCGAATCAGTCGAGATCGGTGCGCACCTCAGTCGCTCCAGGAGGACGGGACGCACCGCAGCACGCGGTCGAGGAATCGAAGTATGGACCAGAACGGCTCCAGGGGAAGGTCTCGCGCCCGCTTCTGGTTGACCTTGATATGGGCGACCACGCGATGAGCGACAACGAGGTGGAGGCGTTCCTCCGAGCGATGCCCCCGCACACTGCCAAGGTGGCGACGACCAGAGCGGACGGACGACCCCACGTCGCACCGGTCTGGTTCGACATGGACGATGACGGCTCGCTCGTCTTCACAACCGGCGAGGCGAGCGTCAAGGGGCGTGCGCTGCGGCGTGACCCCCGAGTGGCGCTGTCGGTGGACGACGAGCGTCCGCCGTTCACGTTCGTGGTGATGGAGGGTCGAGCCACGGTCATCAGAGATCCGACTGAGCTGTTGCGATGGACGGCGAAGATCGGAGGACGCTACATGGGAGAGGCTCGGGCCGAGGAGTACGGGCGACGCAACGCCACCCCAGAGGAGCTACTGGTCAGGGTCCGCCCTGAGAGGATCGTGGCGGCGAGGGACATCGCCGCCTGAGCGCGAGCCGGCTGGGTGCGCCGTGGGGTGGCCACTTGTCCCAGGCGAAACCGTCCCTGCATGCCCAGGACGACCGTGGAAGAAAGCGTCGTGCCTCGGGCAATGGCGTGGGTCGCTCCAGAGCCTGGCAGGGCATAATGGCCGGATGCATCTGGCCCAGCTGAACGTCGCCCGGTTGCGGGCGCCGATGGACGACCCGATCATCGACGATTTCCGCGTGAACCTCGCGCGG
>VAWP01000092.1:3359-8487 GCA_005888295.1 Actinomycetota bacterium | reverse complement strand
CGCCACATTGGCGAGGGGGGGCGGGTCTCGGGGCAGCAAAGGGCTATGGCGTTCGATGAGGGGGCACCCACAGGTCGAGGGCGGGGATAGCCACATCTCCCATGTCGGGGCGAGTGGCTGCGGTCAACACGCGTAGATTCGCCCGCCACGCCTGGCGTTCCGACGATAGTTTCCGGTTCGTGACCAACACACGAGCTCTGAACGGTCCGGTCGGTATCGTCGGCGCCGGCTATATCGGCCACCTGTTTGCACAGCAGTTCGCTCTCGCCGGCTACGACGTACGAGCGTGGTCGCCCACCACGTCGGTACACACGTTGCACGATCAACCGCCACATTGGCGAGGGGGGGCGGGTCTCGGGGCAGCAAAGGGCTATGGCGTTCGATGAGGGGGCACCCACAGGTCGAGGGCGGGGATAGCCACATCTCCCATGTCGGGGCGAGTGGCTGCGGTCAACACGCGTAGATTCGCCCGCCACGCCTGGCGTTCCGACGATAGTCCGGTTCGTGACCAACACACGAGCTCTGAACGGTCCGGTCGGTATCGTCGGCACCGGCTATATCGGCCACCTGTTTGCACAGCAGTTCGCTCTCGCCGGCTAGTGGTTGCCGGGGAGAAGACAACTGACGCGACCGTCACGAACACGATGCGCTTCTGTGACGACGTTGGCCTCCGAGCGATCCGCGTGCACAAGGAGATTCCCGGGTTCCTGTGGAACCGGGTCTGGTTCGCAATGTTGCGAGAGATGCTGCACCTGGTGGACATCGGAGCGGTCGATCCCCTCGAGCTCGACTCATTGGTCCAAACCACGCTGCGTGCCTTCGTCCCGCTGTTCGGGCCGCTCCAGATGACCGACCTCATCGGCCAGGACACGCTGCGGGACATATCCAACGCGCTTTATCCGGAGCTCGCCGCCGACCGAACAGCGTCAAGAACTGTTGAGCAGCACATCGCAGATGGTCGCCTCGGTGTGAAGAGCGGGCAGGGCTTCTACGACGACAACGACCAACGGGTCGCTGATCTCACGAAGAAGCTGTACGAGGTCGCTCGCCAACTTGCCACCGGCTCGACTTGAGCCCTCTCGGGGAGCGGGCGTTTTGGCGTGGGTTCGATCCAGCCGAGCGTGCGAGCGCGGCCTGACACTGAAACGGTCAATCCAGGCGCGAGACGGATGGCTACGCCCGATGTCCGATCTAGACATGCGAAGGTCCGAGACACGGCGCCACGCGCTTTCGGTCCGGCCCCTCTTGCCGGGATGGGTGGTCCGCTCGATCGAGGCCGGTGGTACCGTAACGTGGCAGGTCATTCATCAGGGCAGGGGGGTTGTCGGTGCGAGTGCTCGACGTTGACTACCTGGTCGTTGGTGCTGGCGCGTCTGGAATGGCGTTTACGGACACGCTGGTGACCGAATCGGGCGCAAATGTTCTGATGGTGGAGCGGCGGCACCGACCGGGAGGCCACTGGAACGATGGGTATCCATTCGTGCGTCTCCACCAGCCCTCCGCGTATTACGGGGTCAACTCGAGGCCGTTGGGGCGCGATTCGATCGACCAGCTCGGTCCGAACTCTGGGTTCTACGAGCGGGCGAGCGGGGCAGAGGTTTGCGACTACTATCAGCGAGTGCTCGACGAGGACCTGCTGGCTTCAAGCCAGGTCAGGTTCTACGGGATGCATGACTACGTAGGCCGAATGTCCGCCGAGCACCAGGTGGTGAACCGTCTTACCGGCGAAGTGACCAACGTCCGGGTACGGCACAAACTCGTCGACGCGACGTACCTGGAGACGTCACTGCCATCGACGCATGCTCCTTCTTTCGATGTCGAGTCGAACGCGCGGTTGGTCACGCCCAATGAGCTCGTTGGCTTGACCAGACCGGCCTCGGGATACACCGTCATCGGCGCGGGCAAGACGTCCATGGATACCTGCAACTGGTTGCTCGACAACGGCGTGCCACCCGAGGCGATACGTTGGATCAGACCTCGCGACCCCTGGACGCTCGACCGATTCTTCTGGCAGCCGCTCGCCTTGCTGCCCTGGCTAATGGAGGGGGTGTCGCGACAGGTCGAAGCTGCAGCCGAGGCCGCCGACCCGGCGGATCTGTTCGGACGCCTCGAGGCCTGTGGACAGTTCATCCGGCTGGACCCAGAGGTCCGACCCGCAACGTTCCGGGGCGCCATCCTGAGCGCAGTCGAACGCGAGCGTTTGGGTCAGATCGAGAACGTCGTTCGCCAGGGCCGGGTCCTTCGCATCGGCACCGACGAGATCGTGCTCAAAGAAGGGTCGATTCCCACCGATGGCGGCCAGGTCCATGTGGACTGCACTGCCGCCGGGCTCAATCGCGCGCCGATTCGCCCGGTCTTCGAGCCGGGCCGAGTGACGCTGCAGTGGCTCCAGTGGGGTGTCCTACCCTTCAGTGCCGCGCTAATCGGGTTCATCGAAGCGACTCGGGACAGCGATACCGACAAGAACTGGCTGTGCCCACCCAGCCCGCCGCTCGGCGAGGCCGCCCACTGGGTCCGAGCTCTGGACGTAACTCTGCGCTCGCAGGTCACCTGGCAGAGCGATCCCGAAATCGCCGGCTGGATGGAGCGTTCTCGCCTCAATGTCGCGCGCGGCGTCAGTGAACATGTCGACGATCCCCGCATGCAGTCGGCGCTCGGTCGCTATCTAGCAAATGTCCAACCGGCGCTGGCAAACCTGGAGCAACTCTGCAAGCAGCTTGAGGCTCTCGCCACAACCTGACTCAGTAGCAGATATAAGTCCATCCCTACTACCCGCCTTGATCGTTTCGTGCACGGCCTCGAGCAGTAGGGCGACTAGCGCTGCCCGCCGAGGCGGGGTGGTACCACGTCGCCGCGGCTCCCCGACTGGGCGAGTCGTGCAGTTATGAGCCACTTGGAGGCCGTCGGCCCGTGGCGCAGTTTCGTCGCTTGTCAGCGACAGCTCGAGCTCGCCGATCCCGGCTCCAAGCGGTGCGCTCGATACGCCTCGTTAATGAGTCCAAGGAGCATCTCCCGAACGCAGTGAAGAGGTGTTACGGTGGTCTTGTTACCCATTGGTTTGTGGGCGCTCCCGTCTTGGCGTTTCGGGAACTGGTCGACGGATCTCTTCGTTTTCCGCGGCAGTGCGAGGGCGCTTCTGAGCCCGACAGAAGGAGACAATCATGTCTCAAGCGTCCCTGACGCTGCGCGCGCTCTGACCCTGTGGCAGAACGATCCGCTCGCACTCACGCGACGTCGGCGGGCGTCAGGAGCTCTGCACGAAAAGGCGAGTGGTTAGTACGGAACTACCTGTTCCGATGACGGCGAGAAGGAGAGAAGAATGGCAGCTGATGAAAACGTAGCGATCATGCGACGCGCCTACGAGGCGTTCAACACGGGCGATATCGACACGCTCACCCAGCTCATGGACAAGAGCGCGGTGTGGCACTTGCCGGGTCGCAGTACGATGGCCGACGACTACCAGGGCCGCGATGCGACCTTGGCATACTTCGGCCAGCTGGCGCAGAAGACGGGCGGGACCTTTCGGGCTGAGTTGCAGCACTTGGCTGCAGATGGTGAAAATCGCGTGGTCGGCATCCAGCGGAGCACCGCGGACCGAGGCGGGAAGCACCTCGATGTTGCCGACTGCATCGTCTTCGAGCTCAAGGACGGTCGGATGACTGACGGTCGGGAGCACTTTGAGGACCTGTACGCGTGGGACGAGTTCTGGTCGTAGCCCCGCGGGCCGGCTCGGCAGGCCATGTGGCGCGTCGCGGCTCGACTTCGATCGAGCTGCGACGCGCACCGGGCCCGATCCAAGGTGGCTGGGGGAGTGAGCTCTAACGCGCGATGAGGTGCGTCGACGGTCCTCGAAGCTTGCGTGGCTGTTCAGACCATGCGGGTCAACGCCGTGAAGATGGAGGGTGAGACCTGCCCGCGGTATCGGGGACCAGGCGCGCCGAACCAAAAGGTGCAGAGGCTCAAAGTATCGAGACGCACTGGTGACGGCGTCGGGCGGCTCGTAGACCGCGATGAGCGTTCGCTAATGCCCAGTCTGCCAAACCGGTGCCCCGGGAGCCCGTGCACCGCTGTGCACTATGTCGACTTGATCCCGACCACCATGGAGTCGGGTCCGGCCAGCGGCTCGACGTAGGTGTCCCGGAAGCCGACGTCGGCCATCCACGACAGGCAGTCGGCACCGGTGTAGTCGAAGCCGTCCTGAGTCTCGATAAGCATGTTCAAGCTCATGAGCAGGCCGAACGTGTTGGCTCGGCGGTCGTCGTCGATGATGCTCTCGTACACGATCAGCGCCCCACCTGCGGGGAGCGCCTCGTACGCCTTTCGGAGCAGCATGAGCTTTTCGTCGAGGCTCCAGTCGTGAAGGATATGGCCCATGATGAGCACGTCGGCTGTTGGCAGCGGGTCTGCGATGAAGTCGCCGGGGTAGAAGCGGAGGCGGTCGGCGAGGCCGAATGAGGCCACGTGCTTTTCGAAAATGGGAGCGACGGCCGGAAGGTCGAACCCCCCTCCCGAGAGGTGCGGGTGGCGCAAAGCGACCTGGGCCGGCACACACCCCTCAGCTGCTCCAATGTCGATCACGGTCTGGTGTCGGTCCCAGGGAAACTTCTCCGCGATCGCGTGGGCGTCGCCCATGCTGATGCCGGTCATCGCGTGAAGGAAACCCTCGAGCCCGTCGGGGTCTTGGTAGAGGGCGGTGAAGAAGTTCTCGCCCACCTTGGCCTCGTTCTGGGGGTGGCCAGTGCGCAAAGCCTCGGTAAGCGACCCCCAGAATGGGTACAGGCGGGCGTTGGCCATCTCTAGCATCCCACCTACATAGGATGGCTTGTTCCGGTCGAGGAACAGGTCCGTGGTGGCCGAGTTGCGATACTCGTCGCCGGACCGCTCCAGCATGCCGAGGGAGACGAGTGCGTCGAGGAAGTCTCTGACGCTCTTCGGATGGAGTTCCAACCCCATCGCCACGCTGTTGGCATCGCGGGGCCCGTTGGCAAGGTGAGTGAACAGCCCAACTTCCACTGCGCTCAAAAGGGTCTTTGACGCCCAAAAGGCTGTCCCCAGTTGCAGGATCGGCTCGGGCGTAACTTCTTGCTCCATGTTGCCCCCCTCCAGCATGGACCGCCGAGGCCCTTGC
>VAWP01000092.1:0-3253 GCA_005888295.1 Actinomycetota bacterium | reverse complement strand
AGCCGACCTGGGCAGCGGTCAGACAGTCTGGCCCCTCATCTTGCAGGCTGCCGGTGAGCTGACGGCCTCCACCCCGTGGTTCGTGCGTGCGTGGGGTGATCACGAAACTCTCTGCGCTGCACGTACATACGTGCGATTCAAACAGTACCCACAGGGTAAGGAGGCGAGTCACCACAGGCAACAGGTCAAGGTGGTGCTCGACTTGTAGCGGTCGAGCCAGCCGACGCCCGTTCCGGCGGATCACGCTTCCGTCGGAATGTCGCATGCGTCTGATCGGCGGGTCGAATCACCAGCGGCACCCCCGCTCGACCAGGCGCGCGCGCGGGTCGATCCTGGCCGGAGCCGAGAGGCATGGCAAAGCCGGCCCGAGCGGGGTCCGCATTTCAAAGCTGGTTGGCGCAGGCCCCGTTGGGGAATAACCCGGTTGCCATCGTCAGGGCGCTCGCGATCCGCCTCAAGGGAAGCGGCCGGGGTAAAGGAGCGGGAAGAATGACGGGTAAGGACCTTTCGCGTCGGCAGTTTCTCGAGTTGGCCGGTGGTGCTGCCGCCTTGGGCGTGCTTGGAGCGGCCTGCGGCTCAGCGACGACTCCGGCTACCGGGGGCGGGAAGGCTCCAGCCACCACCCTCCTCCAACCGGCGACCAAGCTCGCCGGTAGCCTTAAGATCCTCCAGTGGAGCCACTTCGTCCCCCGCTACGACCAATGGTTCGACCCCTTTGCCAAGGATTGGGGGAACCGTGTCGGAGTGGACGTGAGCGTGGACCATGTCGCCCTCGCCGACATCCCATCACACACGGCGGCAGAGATCGCTTCCGGATCGGGCCACGACCTCATCGAGTGGGTCAGCCCCCCCTCCCAGCTGGAGCCGAGCGTGGTCAACCTCGCCGACGTCAACCAGGAGGCCGTCAAGCGCTTCGGCACCCAGCAGCCCTTCGCGAAGGACTCGAGCTATGACCCCGTCACCAACACTTACTACGGCTACTGCCATGCGTGGGTCCCCGACCCTGGCGACTACCGCAGGAGTCTGTGGCAGAAGGTCGGGATGCCGAACGGGCCCGCCACCTACCAGGACCTACTGACCGGCGGCAAGGCCATCAAGGACAAGCTCAACGTGCGCATGGGCATCGGCATGTCGAACGAGCTCGACTCCAACATGGCAGCCCGTGCGCTGATCTGGTCCTACGGGGGGTCGGTGCAGGACAAGAACGGGAAGGTCGTGCTCAATTCGCCCGAGACGATCGACGCCGTGAACTACATGGCGAAGCTCTACAACCAGACGATGACTGCCGAGGTGTTCGCCTGGAACGCCGACTCCAACAACTCCAGTCTCATAGCAGGCCAGCTCTCCTACATCCTGAACTCGATCTCGGCCTATCGCACGGCCCAGGCCCAGAACCCTCAGGTGGCCGACGATGTGTTCTTTACCCCTGCCCTCAAGGGGCCTCATGGACAGGGGCTGGCCAGCCAGCACGTCGTGCTCGTCTATGTCATCCCCAAGTTCTCGAAGAACGTCGACGCTGCGAAGCAATTCCTCCTCAATCTCTCGGCCAACGATCCGGCCGGTACGTACAACTCGGAGCTCTACAACTTTCCAGCCTTCGCAAACACCGTGCCCCAGCTCAGTGGGTGGGTGGCCAGCGACCCGTTCGGGTCCCGACCTGCGGACAAGCTCAAGGTACTCAACGGTGCAGCGGGCTGGACGACGAACGTCGGCTACCCCGGACCGGCCAACGCCGCCATCGGCGAGGTGTTCACAACCTTTGTCCTGCCCCAGATGATGGCCCGAGTCGCCCAAGGCAAGCAGTCGGCCCAGGCGTCGGTGACCCAGGCCGAAACGGAAGTGAACGCCATCTTCTCCAAATGGCGTTCCCGGGGGTTGATTGGATAGCGGTGGCCGTCGTCGAGGTTACCAACCTCACCAAACGCTACGAGGGCGGCCACACGAACGCTGTCGACGACGTCACCTTCACGACCGAGGAGGCAGAGTTCCTAGTCCTCCTCGGACCCTCGGGCTGCGGCAAGACGACGCTGCTCCGGCTCCTTGCCGGTCTCGAGCGCCCCACTGCCGGCGAAGTCCTGATCGGGGGTCAGTCCATGAACGGACTTCCCCCTCGGGTCCGTCAGATAGCCATGGTGTTCCAGAGCTACGCCCTCTACCCTCATAAGTCCATCCAGCAGAACATAGAATTCCCGCTCAGGGCAGAGGGTCTGCCCCGAGAGGATCGAGCTGAGAAGACCCGATGGGCGGCCGAGCTCCTCGGCATCGGTCACCTGCTCGGGCGCAAACCCCGTGCGCTGTCTGGGGGAGAACGCCAGCGGGTAGCTCTGGCTCGTGCACTTGTGCGCCAGCCGAGGGTGTTCCTCCTCGACGAGCCGCTCTCGAACCTGGACGCCAAGCTGAGAGCGACGGCGCGCGACGACCTACGTGAGTTCCAGCAGCGGGTGGCGACGACGACCATATACGTGACCCATGACCAGGTGGAGGCCATGGGGATGGGGGACCGTATCGCGGTGCTCTGTGATGGTCAGGTACGCCAGCTCGGCAACCCCCGAGAAATCTACGACCATCCAGCGGACACCTTCGTCGCGACCTTCGTCGGGTCCCCCCCCATGAACCTGTTGGAACAGGACACTAGTCTGCTTGGCTTCCGCCCCGAGAGCTTCCTGCCGGCCAGCGTGGTGCAATCACCGGGCGAGAATCTCACCCTCACCTTCCACGTTCAGCGGGTCGAATATCTCGGTAATGCCCGTCACCTAGTTGGGAGGGTCGACGGCTTCGCGTCCGAGGCCAAGGTCCGATCAGTCATACCGGCGAACATCACCGTGCCGGTCGAAGCTGGTGAGGCCTATCACTTCGTGGTCGGCGATCGCGATCTTCGCTTCTTCGACCGTGATACCGGCAGGCGTGCCTCCCGCCAACGCCTGCAGGTGGTTCAGTGAAGAGACTTCGCCCCGGCAACGTCGCTACAGAGCGGACTGAGCAGGCCTCGTCCACCCCCGAACCCGCCTTGGCTGCGTCCGCCCTGCGTCCAGGGCCAGCTAGGTGGTTCGGCGGGGATCGCCGCCTTTACTTCTTAGAGCGGGAAGGCCCCCTGGCCTCGTTGATGCTGCTCCCCTCGATCGTCTACATCCTCGGCTTGGTCGCAATCCCGTTTGGCCTCTCGATTGCCTACAGCCTCTCTACCGCCTCCGTCGGCAAGCCCGCGATTCATTGGGCAGGCCTCTCCAACTTCATTTCAGCAGTCCACGACGCG
>VAWP01000132.1 GCA_005888295.1 Actinomycetota bacterium | reverse complement strand
CGCCGGTAAGATCTGACAGGCTGTCAGCTACGATCAGCCAGCGCTCGGCTTGGAGGTTCCGGTGCTCGACTACAAGATCGAACGGGCGACGATCGTCGACGGCACGGGCCGCCCCGCCGCGCGCGGCGACGTCGGAGTGCGAGACGGCCGCATCGTCGCCGTGGGAGCTGTCGACGAACATGCGGCGAGGACCTTCGACGCCGACGGCCTGGTGGTCGCACCAGGGTTCGTCGACCCTCACACCCACTACGACGCCCAGCTCTTCTGGGATCCCTTCGCCACGCCTTCGAACGTGCACGGCGTGACGACGGTCGTCGGCGGCAACTGCGGGTTCACGCTGGCACCCCTCAGGGCCGAGGACGCCGACTACATCCGTCGCATGATGGCCAAGGTCGAGGGCATGCCGCTCGCCGCGCTGGAGAACGGCGTCGACTGGCGCTGGGAGACCTTCGCCGAGTACCTCGACGCCGTCAGCGGCGGCATCGCCGTCAACGCCGGCTTCATGGTCGGCCACTGCGCCCTCCGTCGGTACGTGATGGGGGCCGACGCCATCGGCAACGAGGCCACGCCCGAGCAGCTCGACGCCATGGTGCGGGTCCTGCACGAGAGCCTCGATGCGGGCGGCCTCGGCCTGTCCACGACGCTGTCGAGCACCCACTCCGACGGGGACGGTCAGCCAGTGGCGTCGCGCCACGCGTCGCACGAGGAGCTGATCGCACTGTGCCGAGCAGTCGGCGAGCACGGGGGGACGACACTCGAGGGAATCGTGCAGGGCTGCCTCAACACCTTCAGCGACGAGGAGATCGACCTCCTCGTGGGCATGTCGGTCGCTGCCCGCCGGCCGATCAACTGGAACGTGCTGACGGTGGACTCGCGGGTGCCCGAGCGCGTGACCCGCCAGCTGGAGGCGTCGAGCATCGCACAGCAGGCCGGTGGCCGCATCGTGGCCCTCACCATGCCCGTCCTCGTCCCCATGAACATGAGCTTTCGCAACTACTGCGCCCTCAACATGATCCCCGGATGGGGAGCGATCCTCGGACTGCCCATCCCCGAGCGCATCGAGAAGCTGCGCGACCCCGATGTCAGGCGGGAGATGATGGACAAGGCGAAGAGCCCGGAAGCCGGGGTGTTCCGGCGCCTCGCCGATTTCCGGCACTACGTGATCGGCGACACCTTCTCCAAGGCCAACGAGGGCATGAAGGGTCGCGTGGTGGGGGAGCTCGCCACCGAGCGGGGCGCCGACCCGTTCAGCACCCTCACCGAGATCGTCATCAACGACGAGCTGAAGACGGTGCTGTGGCCGATGCCCCCCGACAACGACCCCGCCACCTGGGAGCTGCGCAAGCAGGTGTGGTCGGACGAGCGCGCCATGCTGGGTGGCTCCGACGCCGGCGCCCACCTCGACCGCATGTGCGGCGCCCCGTACACCACGAGGTTCCTCGGCGACATGATCCGAGGGCGCCAGCTGGTCCCGATGGAGCGGGCGGTCCAGCTCATCACCGACGCTCCGGCCCAGCTGTTCGGCCTGCGGGAGCGGGGCCGCATCGCCGAGGGGTACCACGCTGACCTCGTCGCCTTCGACCCCGCGACCATCGACTCCGAGCCCGCCGCCCTGGTCGCCGACCTTCCGGGCGGCAGCGTCCGGCTCACGGCGGACTCGATCGGCGTTGTCCGCGTGCTCGTCAACGGTGTCGAGACGGTGGCGGACGGCAAGGCGACGGGCGAGACGCCCGGCCACGTGCTGCGCTCGGGCAAGGACACGGCGACCGTGGCCACCTCGTAGTCAACTGCTCCCCTAGCGCGGGGGCTTCTCGGTCCTTGCTGGTGAGCCGTTCGTCTGCTTGACCTGCGCCTCGAGCTCGTCGAGGACCCGCTTCGCCGTCGCACGGGCGTCCCCGACACTCCGGGGGTCGTGGCCTGGCTCCTGACGTGACGGCTCGGCGAGCTGTGTGGGCGCGGTTCCCTCGGCCTCCGCGATCTCGCTCGCTCTGCGCTCGGCCTCGACCTCGCCGTCCTGGATCTGGGCGGCGAACGAGGCCTGCTCGTCGCGGTCGCGGCGCAGCGACTCGAGCTGGCGCTGGAGCTCGGCCACCTGGGCCTCCAGCTCCTGGACGCGAACCCACGCGTCGTTCGCCCACCGAGTATGGGCGGCGAGATAGCCGTCGACCGGAGCGGGGTCGTAGCCACGCCGGACGATCGGGAACGGTGCCTCTCCGCGACCGCCCTTCCTCATCAGGCCGGCGTCCTGCGCTCGGCGCACCACATGCACATTCGCCGAGACCTCCCTGTCGTCGTCGCGCCATCAACGGTACCCCCGTCATGGCCCAGAGGACACTAGGCACGCGGTGAGCGCTCGCGAACAACCGGCTCGATAGGGAACCGCCTTCTTCCCGTTTGCTCCGATTGCGGCTGGGTAGGTAGCGAGCCATCGTGCTGTCGGCCCCTAGGTCCAGGCGCGCCCGCAGGTCACCGAGGGGCCAGTTCCCGCTCGGGCGAGGCGCCGTCGCCGCGTCCATTGTCGCTGCGCTGAGCTACGTGGCGATCGGGCCGAGGCCCGCCCTCGCCGACTCCTCCGCTCACCGGCGGCCAGGTGTGACGCTCCTCGCGCTCCAGTCGGGAACCCAGCTGGCCGATCTCGCCAGCCAGCCCGACGCCATCGGCATGCAGCTGGCGAGCGACGAGGCGGCACTCGTCCAGGTCCAGGGCCAGGTGGACACCCTCGCGGCCCGGCTGCGCCAGCAGGCCGTCAACGCCTACGTGGACGGCACCCCGGCGAACCCACAGTTCCAGGGCGGTGGCTACTCGTCCGTCCTGCAGCGGGAGTACCTGGCCACCGTGACGAACAACGAGCAGGATGCTCTTCGCCGCCTCGACCAGGCCCGCTCGGCCCTGCGGGCGGAGCAGGCCCGGCTCGAGGCCGACGAGCAGGCGGGCCAGTCGCTCGTCGCTCAGGCATTGGCGCCCGGAGCCATCGCCGCCTCGGCGGGTCCGGACCAGTCGACGGGCTCGCTCGCCATCAACGGGCCTCCGGACTTTGCCGTTGCCCTGCTGAAGACGCTCGGAGCCCCGGTCACGATGCAGAACATCGCGGCCATCGTGGCCTGGTGTCAGAGGGAGGGCGGAGGCTGGGGCAACGTCGCCCGCTTCAACCCGCTCAACACCAGCATGAGGATGCCGGGCTCTCACGCCATCAACGGCGACGGCGTGCAGTCCTACACCAGCTGGAGCCAGGGCCTGACGGCGACGGCCGCCACGCTGAACGGCGGCTCCTACCGGGGGATCCTCGCCGCACTGGACGCGGGGAACAGCGTGGCGGCGGTGGAGCGCGCCGTGGCTTCCTCGCCTTGGGGCACGCACTTCTGATCTGAACGCAGCGTCCGGCGACCGGCTCTTGACAGACGCCCGGAATAAGATTTATTCTCACACTTGGTGCTGCCTGGATCCGGAGACGACCCCCTGCGCGACCGGCTCATCGCCGCCGCCCTCCGGGTCTTCGCTCGCAAGGGTTTCGAAGGGACCCGCATCCTCGACATCGTGCGAGAGGCGGGGCTGTCGACCGGGGCCGTGTACGGACGGTTCCGATCCAAGACCGACCTGCTGCGCGAGGCGGTGGTGCGCGGGTCCCGTCACACCGGACGCTCCGACATGCCCAGCCTGCGGCGCGTGGCCGACCTCATCAGCCAAGGGGGACAGGTCACGACCGGCCCGCTGACCGACGAGGAAGCGGTCCGCCTCGAGGCCTTCGTCGTGGCCCGTCGTGATCCCGAGGTGGCAGCGGCCCTCGGAGAGGCCCAGTCGACCTTCCGGCGCAGGGTGCAGCCCCTGGTCGACGCGGCGATAGCGGACGGCACCGTCGCCCCGGACCTCGACGCCGAGGCCGTCCTCTACCTCGTGCGCACCATCCAGCTCGGCCTGCTGCTCCAGCGGGGGGCGGGGACCCGAGCACCCGACCCGGCCGCCTGGCGGTCGCTCATCCAGCGGATCGTGTCCAGCTTCGGCGACCCGGCGGCGGCCGCGCTCGAGGCGACCGCGGCCCACCCCGACGTCCATTCAGACACCCCGAACAGGAGCGTCCCAACGTGACCACGACGGAACTGCCCGACAAGGATGAGATCGACTCCTCGATCAAGCTCATCAGTGACAACGCCCAGCGTGTCTTCCTCTGGAACTACGACCGCAGCCGCGGCCAGCTCGTCGCTCTCTACAACAAGGCCATGGCGTCCCAATGGAACTCCCTGACGGAGCTCGACTGGGCCACCGACGTGGACCCCGAGGAGCTGGTGGCCACGTCCCCCCAGCAGAACGCGACCGTGAAGCTGGCACGGGCCGCGGCCAACCTCCCTGGGTCCCCGCTGGCCCATTGGAGCGAGAAGGAGTTCATCGAGCTCGGTATCGAGTCCTTGAAGGCCTCGCTCTCGCAATT
>VAWP01000131.1:525-4756 GCA_005888295.1 Actinomycetota bacterium | reverse complement strand
CAGATGGGTCTCTCGGTCCACGGTGACGCGCTCAACACCGCTTTCATCCGGTTCAAGGAGCTCGCCGACCGCAAGGTCCAGATCACCGAGGCGGACCTGGAGGCGATCGTCGTGGAGGAGCTGGGCGCCAGCATGGAGGAGGCCTTCGCCCTCGAAGCCCTCGAGGTGGCCGGCGGCACGGTCGGGGTGCCCCGCGCCCGTGTCGTCGTGAGCCGGGCGGGGACCAAGTCCGAGGCCTCGGCCGAGGGTGACGGGATGATCGACGCCGCGTGCCAGGCCATCCGCGTGGCCACCGGCATCGAGGCCAGCCTGACGGGGTTCAACGTGTCGTCGGTGACCGGCGGCATCGACGCTCTCGGTGACGTGGTCGTCCAGCTCGAGGCCGGGGGAGCGCGGGTGTCGGGACACGGTGTGTCGACCGACGTCGTCGAGGCTTCGGCTCGTGCCTACCTGAACGCCGTCAACCGCCTCATCCGGCTTCGGGCGCGCAACGAGGTGCGCTCGTCAGAGGTGGGTCCCTGAACCGACCGGCGCTGGTCCGGCTCGTTGCCCTCGCCGTCATCTGGGGCACGAGCTTCCTTCTCATCAAGATCGGGCTCGAGGGACTGGAGCCCACCCAGGTCGTGCTGGCCCGGCTGACCACGGGCGCCCTGGCCCTCGTCCTCGTCCTCGCGCTGCGGCGCCAGTGGGAGAAGTTGGGCCCCGCCGACCTGGGCCACCTCGCCATCCTGGCCGTGGTCTCGAACGTGCTCCCCTTCTACCTGTTCGCCTGGGGTGAGCAGCGGGTCTCCTCGGGCCTCGCCGGCGTCTCGAACGCCACGACACCGCTGTTCACGGTCGCCCTGGCCATCGCCGTCCTGCCCGACGAGCGCCCCACGGTGTCGAGGGTGGTCGGGCTCGTCACCGGGTTCCTCGGGGCCGTGGTGATCCTGGCGCCGTGGCGGTCGGGCGCCACGTTCGGCGCCCTCGGGGGAGAGCTCGCCTGCCTCGGGGCGGCGGCCTGCTACGGGGTGGGCTTCGTGTACACCCGTCGGTTCCTCTCCGGCCGGGCGCTCACGCCGTTGTCGCTGGCCGCCGGCCAGGTCGCCGCCGCCGCCATCGTCACCGGACTGGTGGCGCCCGTCGTGGCCACCGGGCCCGTGCACCTCACCGCCCGGGTCGTGGCCGCGGTGATCGTGCTCGGCGCCGTGAACACCGGCCTCGCCTACCTCCTGTACCACGCCCTGGTCCGAGAAGCCGGCGCCACCGCCTCGTCGACCGTGACCTACCTCATCCCGGTGGTCGCCGTGGTGCTCGGCGTGGTCGCCCTCGGGGAACGGGCGGGCTGGAACCTGCTCGTGGGGGGCGCCGTCGTCATCGCCGGCGTGGCGCTCACCGAGGGCCGGCTGCGATGGCGCCGGAGTGACGAGCCAGCCCTGCCGTTGCCGCCGTCTCCTGTCGTCGAGCCGCCGACGGCCGATTCAGAACGGATCAGACGGTCATGACCTCGGTCTGCTCGTGCTCGTGCTCGTCCTCGTCCTCGTCCCAGTCCTCGCCCCGGATGTCGACGTCGCTCGCCATCTCGTCCATGCCGATCGGCCCGCGTGACTTCCCGGCGAGGAACTGACGGATGATCGAGTTCTTGCTCTCCCGCATGTCCTCCTTGCTGGCGAACTTCACCAGCTCGGACCGGAACAGCACGCCCATGTACTCAGCCGTACGCATCATCGACGGGATGTTGTGCGAGATGATGAAGAAGGTGGAGCCGGTCTCGCGCTGCGCGTTCTTCACCAGCTCGTCGAGGTAGGCGACGCGCACCGGGTCGAGGCCGGAGTCGGGCTCGTCGAACAGGATGATGTCGGGGTCCATCACCATGGCGCGCGCCAGCCCGGCCCGCTTCTTCATACCTCCCGAGACCTCGCCGGGCAGCTTCTTCAAGTGGTCGAGCAGGCCGACCAGCTCGGCGTTGGCCATCACCTTGTCGCGGATGTCGCGCTCGCTCTTCTTGGTGTGCTCACGCAGGGGGAAGGCGATGTTGTCGTAGATGTTCATCGAGCCGAACAGGGCGCCGTCCTGGAACAGCACGCCCATCTTGCGTCGGATCCGGTACAGGTCTCGGTCACGCATCCCGACGATCTGCTCGCCCTCCACCCAGATCTCGCCGGCCTCGGGCGTCAGCAGGCCGATGATGTTCTTGAGCATGACGGACTTGCCCGTTCCCGACGGGCCCATGATGGCCGTGATCCGGCCCTTGGGGATGTCGAAGCTGATGTCCTGGAGCACGGTGTGCGACCCGAAGGACTTGGTGACTCCACGCAGCGAGATGACAGCTTCCTCGGCCATAGGCCTTCCCCTGGATCGGCGCTCAGGTACTTGGTAGTTCGGCACTGAGCGGCTGGAGCCCTACCCCGCCGGCCTCGTGCCGGGAAACCCCGGTTCTCCGGGTCCCCCTCTCAGCGTACCGGCTCCGGGGCACCGATCGTGACAAACGGCACACATCCGTCAGGTCGCCCGGACGGGCCAGAAGTCCCGCTCAGGGAGGTGTCCGACGTCACTTCGGCGAATACAACGGGTACCTTGACCCCAATGGGAATGGGATCTTCCGGGCATAGGGCACGATACGCACCGAAGGTGTACCGGCGGTCCGGGCCGACCGCCTGGGAGAGCAGGCAGTCGATCGCTTCTGGCCGGGCTTCTGGGGGGGAGACGGCGCGGGCCCGTGGAGGGACTGGTCGATGGCAGTAGTGATACCGGGCAACCGGAAGGTCAACCGGCTCCTCGAGGAGACCGGCGGCATGTTCGCGCTCGCCCTCGAGTCGGTCCGGTTGATCCGACGCCGGCCGTTCCCCTTGGAGGAGTTCCTCCAGCAGTGCTGGTTCCTGGCCAAGGTCTGCACGCTCCCGGTCATCCTCATCTCGATCCCCTTCGGCATCGTCATCGCCCTCGAGGTGGGCGGGTTCCTCCAGCAGATCGGGGCCCAGTCCCAGCTGGGCGCAGCCATGGTCCTGGCCGTCATCCGTGAGCAGTCGCCGGTCGCCACCGCGCTGATCATCGCCGGGGCCGGCGGCTCGGCGATGACCGCCGATCTGGGCTCGCGGCGGATCCGCGACGAGATCTCGGCCATGGAGGTCATGGGGGTCAACCCGATCCAGCGCCTCGTCCTGCCTCGGATCCTCGCCGCCACGGTGATCGCGCTGCTCCTCGAGGCGGTGACCGCCATCACCGGCATCGGGGGCGGGCTGTTCTTCGGCGTTCAGGTGCTCCACGTCACCAGCAGCAGCTTCTTCAGCGGCTTCAACGAGCTGAGCCAGCTCGCCGACCTGCAGACGGCCGTGGTCAAGGTGATCGCCTTCGGCTTCATCTCCGCGATGGTCGCCTGCTACAAGGGCATGACGGTGAAGGGCGGCGCCAAGGGGGTGGGCGACGCCGTGAACCAGTCCGTCGTGATCACGTTCATCCTGCTGTTCTTCGTGAACTTCATCGGCACCGTGATCTACTTCAACTTCGTCCCCCAGAAGGGCATCTGAGGTGGCGACGCCCGTCGTCGATCGCGTCGTCCGTCCGGCGACCCGTCCCTTGCAGGGCGTCACGTCTTTCGCCGAGCGGCTCTTCGATCAGCTCGCCTTCTACGCCCGCGTGCTGCGGGGCCTGCCCGAGGGACTGCGGTACCGATCCGAGATCGTGTCGCTCGTCTCCGACGTGGCGATCGGCGCAGGGGCCCTCGTCGTTGGCGGCGGCATGTTCTTCGTCGTGTTCGCCAACACGTTCTTCACGGGCACCGAGGTGGGGCTGGAGGGGTTCAAGGGGCTCCAGCAGGTCGGGGCCCAGTCCTTCACCGGCATCATCTCGTCGCTGGCCAACACCCGGGAGATCACACCACTCGTGGCCGGCATCGCCATGGCCGCCCAGGTCGGCGCGGGCTACACCGCGTCGCTCGGCGCCATGCGGGTGTCGGAGGAGATCGACGCCCTCGAGGTCATGGGCGTCGACAGCTTCGTGTACCTGGTGGGAACGCGCCTGTGGGCGGCCCTGATCGCCCTCATTCCCATCTACCTCGCCGCCCTCTTCGCCAGCTATCTGGCCAGTCAGCTCATCGTCACCAAGTTCTTCACCCTCTCCGGGGGCGTCTATCAGCACTACTTCAACCTGTTCCTCCCGCCCCAGGATCTGTTGTTCTCGTTCATCAAGGCGTTCTTCTTCGTGGTGGCGGTGGTGCTCATCCACTGCTACTACGGCTACTACGCCACGGGAG
>VAWP01000131.1:0-389 GCA_005888295.1 Actinomycetota bacterium | reverse complement strand
TGTACCGGGCGGTGGGCGGGGCCTACGACTTCTTCTCCACGGCCTATCCGCTCACCGCTACCTTCCCCCACCTGGGCCAGAACGTGCACCCCGGCTCGGAGGTCGACTACCGGGGCGTGCAGGTGGGCAAGATCAAGTCCTGGTCCCTGGTCGACCGTCAGGTGCAGGTGCGCTTCAGCATCAACAAGGGCTTCAAGGTCCCCGCCGACGCCAGCGCCACCCTCCAGCCCCAGAGCGTGTTCGGCTCGGAGATCATGACCCTGGACTTCCCGAGCGGCCAGCGCGGCCCCTTCCTCGGTCCCGGCGAGGCCGTGAGCCACACCGCCACCACCGACCAGGTCCAGGACTTCATCAACTCCACCGTGCCGCTGTTCCAGGCCATCAACCCC
>VAWP01000091.1 GCA_005888295.1 Actinomycetota bacterium | reverse complement strand
GCTACGAGGGCTCGTGGCGCACGCGCCGTGGATGCCAACTCATTGAGGGAGGTGCAGGAACGGTGAGGGTAGTGGTCGACAAGCAGGTGTGCGAGAGCAACGCCCTGTGCATGGGCGTGGCGCCCGAGATCTTCGATGTGCCCGACGAGGGTCCCGTCGAGGTCCTCAACGAGCATCCATCGGAGGACATGCGGACAGAAGCCGAGGAGGCCGCTCGCGTCTGTCCTGTCCAAGCCATCACGATCGAAGGCTGATCTGGGCCCGGGTCTTGCCCATCGCCAGACAGAGGAGCGAAGCAGCGCCACGTGCCAGCGCACGAGTTCACCTTCCGCACGACGAAGGGTGTCGAGATCCCGAGCGGCCGGTTGACGCCCGTGCCGCTGTCGCGACCGGAACCGCGAACCGAGGACGTCGACTACGTCGGCGACCTCGTCGTCTTCCGATCAGAGGGATGGTACGAGATCCTGCTGGAGGTGGACTGGGATCCGGAGAATCGTCAGGGCACGCGTTTCAGTCACACGGCGATCCCGGGCGAGCAGCCACTCCACAGCGAAGCGGTCAGCGCCGCCGTTCTCGCCGACATCAGCGAAGGGAAGCAACTCCTGCGGGGGAACACGCTGTTCGGTCCGGAGCGCACTGCCAGCCTCGCCCTCGAGGTCTGGCAGGACAGTGGTGACGTCGTCGAGGTCAGGGCTGCCGCCATCACCGCTCGTGTGCTGGCCGTCCCCTGGCCGGCGGCGAGCCCGGCGCCGCGCCGGCGGCCGTAGCGCCGCAGGCCGCGAGCGCTACGTGCTTGCCGCCGCCTCGTGGGCGGCGTTGAACAGGCTCGTGCTTCGGATGTCTCCGGCCAGCCCGAGGTCCATCCGGTTCATCACATACCCGACGGCGAGCCCGGCGTCCGGATCGGCCCATCCGACCGAGCCGCCGGCACCGAAGTGGCCGAAGCTCCTCGCACCGCCCAGCACGATGAGATCGGATCGGACCATGAAGCCGAGCCCGAACTGGATGTCGAGGTCGAACAGCACGGCGTTCGGTCCTCGGGTGAGCTGCGTGGTGGCTCGCTGCAGCTGATCCGGCCCGAGGAGACGGGCTCCGTCGGTCTCGCCGATCATGCTCGCGTACATGCGCGCCAGCGAGCGGGCGTCGGTCACGCCGTTCGCGGCCGGGATCTCGGCCGCTCGCACGGCGCGCAGGTTCCACACCTGCTCGGCGAGGGCGCCGCCGGGCGCGGACAGGGCCTTGCCCAGGCTGGTGCCGGAGCCCATGAAGGCGTCCATCATCTCCCTGAGGTCGCTACCACCGGGAAGCTCGAAGGGGATCACGGGGACGACCCGTGGCTCGCACGCCTCCGGTAGGCCGATCCAGAAGTCGAGATCGAGGGGTTCGGCGATCTCGGTGCGGAAGAAGGTCCCCACACTGAGACCTGTGACCCGCCTGATCACCTCACCGACCAGCCAGCCGTAGGTCGTGGCGTGGTAGCCGTGCTGCTGGCCCGGCTCCCAGTGAGGCGTCTGTCGGGCCAGCGCGGAGACGACGGGCTCCCAGGACAAGGCTTCCTCGAGGCTCATCTCGCCATCGATCCATGCCAGCCCGGCCTGGTGGGACAGGAGGAACTTGACGGGGATCTCGGCCTTCCCGCCCTGGGCGAACTCCGGCCAATAGCGGGCGACGGGGGCGTCCATGTCGAGCGCGCCCCGCTCGGCGAGCAGGTTGGCGCACAGGGCCGTGGCTCCCTTGGTGGTGGAGAACACCAGGACGATCGAGTCCTCTTGCCAAGGCCGGCCCGTCGTCGTATCTGCGGTGCCGCCCCAGATGTCGACCACCTTTCGGCCGTGGTGATATGCGGCGAACGCAGCTCCGACGTCTCGTCCCGACTCGAGGTTGTCCGCAAAGGCCTCACGAACCCGTTCGAATCCGGGCGCGACGAACCCTCGGACGGGCGCTCGTCCATCGAGAGGGCCCATGCTCAGGACAGGGGGGTCAGGTCCGGGACACCCGACGACTGGCGATGAGATAGGTCGAGGAGGTTCCGCATCTCCATCCAGACGTCGCGATGTCGAAGAAGGTCCAAGTGGTGCATGCCGCCCGACGCTACTGCTTGCCGTACTTCCTGCCGTCGGCCTGGGGCTGTCGCACCGGCAGGCGGACCTGAAATCGCGTGTCGCCAGGCGACGAGGTGACGCGCAGGTCGCCGTGATGGCGCTTGACGACGATGCGATAGCTGATGTCCAGCCCCAGTCCGGTGCCCTTGCCCACGTCCTTGGTCGTGACAAAGGGCTCGAACACGCGGCGCTGGAGCTCAGTAGGAATGCCAGGCCCGTCGTCGGCGACCTCGACGAGAACCGAGTCGGCCTGGCGAGCGGTGCGGATGGTGAGCGTCCCCTTGCCGCCGGTGGCGTCGACGGCGTTGTCGATGAGGTTGATCCACACCTGGTTGAGCTCGCCGGGGTAGGCGGGCACCTTGGGCACGTCGGGGTCGTACTCGCGGACGATCTCCATGCCTCCCTTCAGTCGATGTTGGAGGATCACCAGCGTGCTCTCGATCCCGTCGTGGACGTCGATGGTCTCCATCGCCGACGGGTCGACCCGGCTGTAGGTCTTCATGGCGCCGACCAGGGTCGTGATGCGGTTGGCAGCCGACGAGAGCTCCTCGACGAGGTTGTCGGTGTCGAGCGCCGCCACCATCCACGTGAGCACCGGCTCGAGCTGGGCACCGGCCAGGGATATCACGCGCTCGACCCAGTCCTCGTCGACGCCAGCGGCCACGAGCGTGGGAGCCAGCTCCCACGCCCGGGCCACGCCCGCATCCTCGAGCCGCTGTCCGAGCGCGTCCTCCCGGTCGCCGCTCTCGAGGGCCGACAGCTGCTTCGTCGCCCGGGCGTGTTCGGCGGCCGAGCCCTGGAGCGCCACGATCTCGGCGAACGTCGACCCATCCACCCGGGCGGCGAAGCCGACCATGGCCCGGCGGGCCTCGGTGATTCGGTCGCGCAGCGCCTGCGCCGCACGCACCTCGGCGGCTGCGGGGTTGTTCAGCTCGTGGGCCAGGCCGGCCGACAGCGACCCTAGGGCGACGAGCTTCTCGCGCTGACCGATGATGTTCTCGACGTTGGTCAGCCCGAGGAACATCCCGTCCAGGAGGTGGACGGCCATCGGAAACCACGTCTTCAGGACGTAGGCGAAGTCTTCCGCCCGTAGCCGGAAGAACCGGACGGGCGTCAGCGTCCGGAGGGTGTTGACGTAGACCTTCTCGTCGGCGCTTTGCACGAAGGCCCGAACGGCTCCGGCATACGAGCCGTGGTGGTCGGTGGTGTTCATCACCACGTCCTCGCCCGTGACCCGCTTGAGCATCTGGATCTCACCGCCGAGGAGCACGAAGAACCCTTCGGCCGGCTCACCCTCGTGGAAGACCTCTTCGCCCTCGTCGAACGTCACGATCTCGCCGTGGTCGGCGAGCCAGGACAGCTGATCGTCGGACAGCTTCTCGAACAGGAAGCAGCCCCGCAGCTCCTCGACGATGGTCACAGCAGCTCCAGGTAGCGGTGGATGAGGCTGACGGCCATGGCGCCCTCGCCGACCGCCGAGGCCACCCGTTTGACCGACTGGCTGCGCACGTCGCCGGCCACGAACACCCCTGGAACGCTCGTCTCGAGGAAGTACGGATGACGCTCGAGCGGCCAGCCCGGCGGGGGTTTGCCGTCGACCGACAGGTCCGGCCCAGCGAGGATGAAGCCCCGCTCGTCGCGCCGGACGGTGTCGCCCAGCCATTCGGTGCCGGGAGCGGCGCCGATGAGCACGAACAGCCACGAGGTATCGACCTTCTCCTCGGTACCCGTGGCCCGGTCGATCAGCCGCAGCTGCTCAAGGTGGTCGTCGCCGTCGGCCCACACGATCTCGGTCTGCTGGCGAACCGAGATGTTCGGCCGCTCCTTGATCTGCTCGACGAGGTAGTGCGACATCGACTGGTCGATCGACGCGCCTCGGCAGAGCAGCGTCACGCTGCGGGCCGTGCGCGCGAAGTACACGGCGGCCTGGCCGGCGGAGTTCGCCCCGCCGACGATGTACACGTCCTCACCCTGGCAGTTCATGGCCTCGGTCATGGCCGCCCCGTAGTAGACGCCCCGGCCGGTGAACTGTTCGACCTCGGGAATGCCGATCCGGCGATAGGCGACGCCCGTGGTGAGCAGGACGGCGTGGGCGGCCAGCTCGGTGCCCTCCCGCATCCTCACCACCCTGGCCGAGCCACAGATCTCGAGGGCGTCCACCTCGGACACGAGCAGGGTCTCGACGCCGAACCGCTGTGCCTGGGTGGCTGCCCGGCGAGCGAGCTCGCCGCCCGAGACCCCCGACGGAAAGCCCAGGTAGTTCTCGATCCTGGAGCTCTGACCGGCCTGGCCTCCCACCGCCTCCCGCTCGACGAGCACCGTCTTCAGCCCCTCGGAGCCGCCGTACACGGCGGCTCCGAGGCCCGCGGGGCCGCCACCCACCACGATGAGGTCGTAGAACGGGAGGTTGGGCGTCCTCGACAGCCCCAGTGCTACCGCCAGGTCGGCCGTCGACGGCGAGCGCATCGGTTCTCCTCCTGGTGTGATGACCAGGGGAAGGTCGTCAGGGCTCATGCCCTTCGCCGCCAGCAGGCGGCCTGCCTCGGCATCCCGGTCGAGCTCCTTCCACCGGAACGGGACCTGGTTGCGGGCGAGGAAGTCCTTCACGTCGTGCGAGCGCGCCGACCATCGGTGCCCGACGACCTTCACGCCCTCGAACGGGGGCCGGTCCTCGGCCAGCCAGTCCTCCAGCAGATCGTCGATGACGGGGTAGAGCCGCTCCTCCGGGGGGTCCCAGGGCTTCAGGAGGTAGTAGTGGACGTCGGCCCGGTTGATGGCGCCGATGGCCGCCTCGGTGTCGGCGTAGGCGGTGAGCAGCACCCGCCTGGCCTCCGGGTACACCTCTCGGGCCCGCTCCAGGAACTCCACCCCGTTCATCTGCGGCATCCGGTGGTCCGCCAACAGGAGACCCACCCGGTCCCCCCGGAGCTTGAGCTCGGAGAGCGTGTCGAGCGCCTCCTGTCCCGACTGCGCCCGTCGGATGCGGTAGTCCTCGGAGTAGTGCTGGCGGAGGTCTCTGGCGATGGCGATTCTCGCCGAGGTGGCGACGCTACTTCTACTGCAATCCATGGGATGGGGGATTGTGCGGTGGCGGAGCAGAATGGTCCGGTCCGGGACCCTCCTGTTACGGCGCCGGCGAGACCGTGACGTCCACCCGCGCCGCGCCCGGATCGGCGGCCAGCTCGAGGCGGGAGGCACCGGGTGCCGACACCTGGTGAGCGCCCTGGAGGCTCACGCGGTACCCGGTGGGGTAGTGCCGGGCGGGAACGAAGACCTCGGTCGGGCCGCCAGCGGGCCGGGGCGCGTAGGAGAACCGCAGCACGTTGCCGATCGGGTCGAAGCTCAGCGAGAGCGGTGTTCCTGCCACCGCCTGCGGGTAGGGCCGGATCAGCACGTCGGCCTTGGCTTGCTTCAGACTCGACAGATCGGCGTCGTTGGCGAACAGGCTCTCGTGGCCCGGGGAGCCCGTCGGGTCGTTCCAGGACTTGTACGCCCAGTAGGCCCATCCGACGAGGTGCTTGTCGGCCAGTGACGTCATGCGGGCGATGTCGTTGGCGTCGTCGCTGGCCCCGAACTCGCTCATCACGAAGGCGGCGCCGAGGTGCCGGTCTGTCGCCTCGGCGTTGTCGAAGGCGAACTGCTCCTCGGTCGCGCAGTCGGGCCCGTCGCTGGTCCCCAGCACGGCCCCCGAACCGCAGTAGTCGTGCCATGAGAAGCCCAGCTCGGGATCGTCGATCGGTGTGTCACCGAGGTGGCTCGGCGGCCCCGAGTTCGAGATGACGTTGCCCTCCAGGAACACAGGCCGGGCGGGGTCAGCCTCGCGGATGCCGGCCCGAGCCTCGTCCTCGAACCGTTGGAGGGTGTGATCGAAGTCCGGGCATCCCGACACGAGCGAGAAGCACGCCTGCCACCCGGTACCGGGCCAGGGCTCGTTGAACAGGTCGTAGCCCATCACGTAGGGCTGGGCCGCCCAGCGGGAGGCGACCGACTTCCATGCCGCCCGGTACCGCGCCCACGTGCCATCGGTGTCGGCCCACAGGTTGTCGTAGGTGCGGTCGAGCGCCTGGCTGAGGAAGTAGTTGCCCGGAAAGCCGTAGTGGGCGTCGTCCGGCACGCCGTTGTCGTCGACCGACCAGGCGGGGAACCCCTCGCCCTGGAACTGCTCGTTGTACAGGTCCTGGTGGAAGTCGATCAGTACCCAGATGTGGCGGGCGGACAGCAGCTGCACGATGCGGTCGACGGCGTCGAGGTAGGACCGGTCGATCGCGTCCCGCTGTGGCATCACCCCGCTGAAGAGCACGCCGAGACGGACGGCGTTGAAGCCGCTGGCGGCCAGGAAGTCGGCGTCGGCGGCCGTGAACCCACCGGGATCGTCCGGTGCCACGTAGGGCGGTCGCTTCCACACCGCGTTGACGCCGTGCACAAGCACGACCCGTCCCTCGGCGTCCAGCAACCAGCGCCCGTCGTGGTGGAGGCGTTGGATCGACGACGCGGCACGCGCCGGCACCGCCATTGCCAGCAACGCGAGCAGCAGTGCTCCGGCCCCCAGCAGCCGTTTCACAGCGGCCAGGCTACCCGATTGCCTCCACCTCGACGCGAGGGCGCTCCTCGGCCTCGACCGGCACCGGGTCGGGCTCTTCCATGCCGATGTGGGTGTGCCGCCGCAGGGGGACCTCCGGCAGCAGGGTCGCCAGCAGGAAGGCCGCCACCGCGACCGGGACCCCCACCACGAAGACGGTATGCAGGGAGTGCACGAAGCTCTGAATGACGCCCGAGCGGATCGGCGCGGCGAGGGCCCGCACCGACTGGGGCGAGGACACGAAGCTGGCCGTCACGTGCGTGTGCACGCCGCCCGGCAGCAGGCGCGGAAGCCAGGTGTTCAGGCTGGCGGTGAGCACGGCGCCGAAGATCGCGGTGCCGAAGGAGCCACCCATGGAGCGAAAGAAGTTGATGGTCGACGTGCCGGTGCCGAGGTCCTTCATCGGGACGGCGTTCTGCACGGCGAGCACCAGGTTCTGCATCATCATGCCCATGCCCACGCCGAGGGGGATCATGTAGAGACCGGCGGTGACGCGCGAGGTGTGCAACCCGAGGTGCGACAGCAGCCACATGCCGAGGACCAACAGGGCACCGCCGATGACGGGGAAGATCTTGTAGCGGCCGAGGCGCGTGACGAGGCGGCCGCTGACGATCGAGGCCACCAGCATGCCGCCCATCAGAGGCAGCAGGAGCAGCCCCGAGACGGTGGCCGAGGCACCGGTCACCAGCTGCATGTACTCGGGCAGGAAGATGATGGCGCCGAAGATCGTCATCGCCAGGAAGAACGTCGTGGCGTTGGCGACGCTGAAGACGCGGTTGCGGAACAGGCCGAGCGGCAGGATCGGCTCGCCCGCCCGGTGCTGTTCCCACCAGCCGAAGGCGACGAGCAGGGCCACGCCGGCGAGGGCCGTGCCGATGATCGGCAGTGAGCCCCACGGGTACGTGTTGCCGCCCCACACGGTGACGAGGAGCAGGGCGACCACCGCTCCGACCAGGAGCGCGGCGCCCGTGTAGTCCACGATCGCCTTTCGCCGGGCGAAGGGCAGACGCAGCACCACCGAGGTCACGACGAGGGCGAGGATGCCGATGGGCAGGTTGATGTAGAAGATCCAGCGCCACGAGAGGTGGTCGGTGAAGAAGCCGCCGAGCAGCGGCCCCCCCACGCTGGCCAGCGCGAACACGGCGCCGAAGTAGCCCTGGTAGCGACCGCGCTCCCGGGGGCTCACGATGTCGCCGACGATGGCCATCGCCAGCGCCAGCAGCCCCCCGGCGCCAACTCCCTGGACGGCGCGGAAGGCCACCAGCTCGAGCATGTTCTGACTGATCCCAGACAGCACCGAGCCGGCCAGGAAGATGAGGATGGCCGCCTGGAACAGCCGCTTGCGGCCGTAGAGGTCCGAGAGCTTGCCGTAGAGCGGCGTGGCCGCGGTGGAGGTCACCAGGTACGCCGTGACGACCCAGGAGAGGTGGCCGATGCCGCCCAGGTCGCCGGCGATCGTCGGCAGGGCCGTGGCGACGATCGTCTGGTCCAGGGCGGCGAGCAGCATGCCGAGCATGAGGCCGCTGAGCACCACCATGATCTGGCGGTGGGTCAGCGAAATGGCGCGGCCGTTGGCCTGGGTCACGTCGGCTGCGCCACGCGGTCGGGCGCGCTCGGCTGCTGGAGATCGTCGGCCAGGCGGTCGAGGAGGGTGGTGAGGTGGCCACGGTCCCGAGCCGACCAATCCCTCAGCAGCGCCGCCAACTGGGCTCGACGGAATGCGACCGCCTCGGCCAGAGCCTCGCGACCTCGCTCGCTCACCGACAGCAGGCAGGCCCGACCGTCGACCGGATCGATCGTGCGCTCGATGAGGCCGGCAGCGACGAGCTTGTGGGTCTGGCGGCTGACCGTGGACGTGTCCAGCTTGAGGGTGGCGGCCAGGTCCGATGCCCGAATTGGCCCCATCTCATCGACCCGGGCCAGCATCACGTAGGCCTCTTTGCCGAGGGGCGCTCCCGCGGCCAGGGCGGGCAGGTCGAGCCGCCCGACGGCGCGAGCGGCGCGGACGAGCGCCCGCTCGAGGGCCGTGATGTCGTCACGTTCGGTCACAGGCCCGAAGTGTACCCGATTTAGTTGCGTGCTGCAACCAACTGCTGGCCGCTAGCAACTACTGGCTGCCGTCCAGCTCCCGCTTGAGGACCTTCCCGGTCGGGCTCCTGGGGAGCTCGTCGACCAGCTCCACGTCCCGCGGGACCTTGAAGCGGGAGAGGTTGGAGCGTACGTACGCCTTGACCTCGTCCGGAGACACGGCGCGACCGCGGTCGGTGACGATCAGGGCCTTGAGGCGCTGGCCGAACTGCTCGTCCGGGACGCCGACGACTGCCGCGTCGGCCACGCCCTCGTGGGCCCGCAGCAGCTCCTCGACCTCCTGGGGGAAGACGTTCTCGCCCCCCGACACGATCATGTCGTCCTCGCGCCCCTCCACGAAGAGGCGCCCGACCTCGTCCAGGTGACCGAGATCCCCGGTCGACATGAGCTTGTCCAGCATCTCTTTGCCCTCGCCGGCCGTGTACCCCTCGAAGAGGAGCTCGCTGCCCACGAAGATCCGCCCCGTCGTCCCGCCCGGCACCTCCTGACCCTCGTCGTCCACGATCCGCACCACGGTGCCCCGAGGGGGGAACCCCGCGGTTCCCGGCGCCTCCCGGAGGTCCTGGGGCGTGGCGATGGCCGCCCAGCCGACCTCGGTCGACCCGTAGAGGCTATAGACGATGTCGCCGAAGGAGTCCATGAACGCGTGGGCGAGGCGGTCGGAGAGCGGCGAGCCGCTGAGGCCGACGACGCGCAGGGAGCTCGTGTCGTAGCGCCGCCGGGTCGCCTCCGGAAGCGCCATGATCCGCTGGATCATGACCGGCACGGCGGCCAGCACGGTGACCTGGTGCTCCTCGATGGCCGCCAGCACCGCCTCGGGGTCGAAGCGGCGCTGCAGCACGACGGTCGCTCCCGCGACCAGTGAGAGCGCGTAGTTGCCGAGCCCCCAGGCATGGAAGAGCGGTGCCGCCACGAGGGTCGTGTCCCGGTGTCTCAGCGGGATGCGGTCGAGAAACGCCACCAGCGGGTTGAGCGTGCCGGGCACGCCGCGGTTTGCACCTCTCGGTCGTCCGGTGGTTCCCGAGGTGAGGATGATCTGCCGGCCGGGCGTCGCCGGCGGAGCCGGAGGGCGATCGCCGTGGCCTGCGATCAGGCTCTCGACCGTCGGATCGCGAGGGCGCTCGCGTCCGCTGGGTATGTCGACCCATGCGACGAAGCGACGACACCTCCGACCACCGCTCCTCGCCGCCTCGACGAACTCCTGGTCGTAGACGAGAGCAGTCACCTTCTCGGTCCTGATGACCTCGGAGAGCTGGGGCCCGGCGAAGGAGGTGTTCAGGAAGTAGGCGTCGGCGCCGAGCTTCGACAGGGCGACGGTCGCCTCCACGAAGCCGCGGTGGTTGCGACAGAGCACACCGACGTTGTCGCCCTCCTGGATGCCGGCCTCCGCCAGGCCGGTGGCGAGCGACGTCGTGCGGCGGTGCACGTCGCCGAAGCTCAGCGTCCCCGCCTCGTCGATCACCGCGGCGGCGTCGGGGTAGCGGACCGCGGCCGCTGCGTAGCCGGCCGCCGGTGTCATCCCCCAGCGGCGCAGGGCCGTGAGGATGCCGACCACCTGGTCGGGTCGGTAGGGCCCGAGCAGCCCCATCTGGTTGAGCGCCGGTACGGCGCCGATGACGTCGGTCACCGGGCGGGTCACGCAGGTGAGCGAGCTCGCGATGGCGCGCGAGGGACCCCGTATCAGGCTCAGCGGGTCGGCCATTACAGATGGTCTACCCGAACATCCGCCTTGTCGACCCACGACGGGCTCGCAGGTAGGCGCCACTGAAGGGGGCATAGGGTTGCCGCGTGGTATCGCCCAACGGTCCGCAGGCGCCGGGGAGACGCCAGAGACGACGGCGTTGGCAGCGGTGGCTCTTCGGACTGCTCGGAGTGGCGTGGCTCGTCATCGGCCTAGTGGTCGGTTTCGCCCTCGACCGATGGACCGTGGCCGCGCTCTGGTTCGGTCTCGCCGCCATGGAGCTGGCGCTGTGGATCATGGCCGGCCGCAGGTAGGAGCGCAGGGGGTGCTCGCGCCATGAACGACCCTGCACGGGTCCCCGTGATCGCGGCCGTGGGCCAGGCGATCGAGCGGGACGAGCCGGTTGGCCCGATCGACCTGGCCGAGCGGGCCGCCCGCGCCGCCCTCGAGGCGGCTCGTGGGCTGGCCCCCCGCATCGGTCTGGTCTCCGTGGTCGGGATCCTGTCACCAGTGGGTCCATCGCCGGCCGGCGATCTGTCCGCCCGCTTGGGCGTCGAGCCGGCCCGGGTGGAGACGACCACCATCGGCGGGAACACACCGCAATGGCTGGTCAACCGGGCGGCGAGCGAGATCGCCGCCGGCCGCCTCGACGTCGCGCTCGTGGCTGGCGCCGAGGCCATGCGGTCGTCCTGGGCCCGCGGCGCAACGGGGCAGCCGCCGGTCGCGGCGGCGTCGTCGAGCGCGGCGGACTCGGTGGTCGGCGACGCCCGCCCCGGAGTCGGAGCGGCGGAGATGGGTGCCGGTCTCGTGCTCCCGGCGCACCTGTATGCCATGTTCGAGTCGGCGCTGGCCGCACGCCAGGGGCGCAGTTTCGCCACCCACCGCAGCGAGCTGGGACGGCTGATGGCGCCGTTCACCCGGGTCGCCTCGGGGCATCCGACAGCGTGGTTCCGCCAGGAGCGCAGCCCCGAGGAGATCGCCACGCCTTCTCCCGACAACCGGCTGGTCGCCGAGCCCTACACCAAGCTGATGACCGCCTTCCTCGGTGTCGACCAGGGGGCCGCCCTGATCGTGTGCTCCCTGGAGGCGGCCCGTGCATCCGGGATGGACGACGGGGCGGTCTTCGTGTGGTCGGGCGCGGATGTCAACGACGTCTGGTTCCCGACGGCCCGTCCGGACCTGGGGTCGTCGCCGGCGATCGCCGAGGCGGTCGGCGCCGCCCTCGGGGCCAACGGCCTCGGCGTCGACGACCTGTGCGCCCTGGACCTCTACTCGTGCTTCCCAGTGGCCGTCGAGATGGCGGCCGAGGCCCTCGGCGTCCGACTCGACGACCATCGGGGACTCACGGTGACCGGAGGTCTGCCGTACTTCGGGGGCCCCGGCAACGACTACACCACGCACGCAGTCGCCACCATGGTCGAGCGCATCCGGACAGAGGGAGGCGTCGGTCTGGTCACGGGGATGGGGTGGTATGTCACCAAGCACTCGGTCGGCGTGTACGGATCGACGCCGCCGCCACAGGGGTGGCGGTTGGCGGACACCGGCGGGGCCCAGGAGCGGATCGACGCCTCGGCCCTCCCGTTGGCCACCCGGGGCGGGGAGGATGCCGTGGTCGAGGCGTCGACGGTCGTCTACGACGGGGGTGGCGCCGTCTCGGGGGTGCCGGTGATCGCACGCCTGGCGGACGGCTCGCGGGTGGCAGCGAGCTGCGCCCACGATGGCGACCAGCGCGAGGCTCTGGCCGGGTCGAGCCTGGTGGGGACGAAGGTCCGCATCCTCGACGACCCGGCGCGCTATCGGCTCACGGGGTGAGCACGGGAGCCTCGCCGCTCCTCGGGCTAAGGTGACGCCCGAGTCAGGACGAGGTTGGGGGTGTCTGGGTGTCTGGGGACGGTCAGGTGGCGTCGCTCGTAGCCGTCGGTATCGGGCCGCTGGCGCCGTGACGCCGGCTCCGCGCTCCTCGCCGCCGGGGCTCGACAGCAGCCAGGTCGAGGCCATGGTGCGGCGCTACCTGGCCCGATTGGCGAGGCGTTACGCGCCCATGGCCGTCGCCCTCGCCGCCCTCGTCCTCGTCCTCACCCTCGTCCCGTCCATCAACCAGTCGGGCCAGCACGTGCAGGCCACGGGCTCCGGAGGATCGGGCTCGATGTCGGGCGGCACCGGCGCTGGTGGGGCCGGCAACGTCGCCGTCGGCGCCGGAGCCACCGGTCCCGGGTCGACTGTCGCGGGGGCGGGCTCCGGCTCGGCGGCTGGCGTCACGCCTGCGGCGGCATCCGGCTCCGGGGGCACGACGCGCAGCGGCGTGGCGTGTGCCAGCGGGGCCAAGCAGGTGACCTGGACGGTCTACTCGCCGCCGTGTGTCCCCGCCTACCACGGCAGCAACGGGGGAGCGACGGCGGCCGGCGTGAGCGGGGACACGATCACCGCGGTGTTCCGGAGGACGAACTCGGCCGAGGAGAAGGCCGCCTTCGCCGCCGCCGGCAGCGCGGCACCCGGCACCGACGATCAGTACCTGTCCGACCTGCGCGCCTACATCGACCTGTTCAACAGGAGCTACGAGCTCTACGGCCGCCATCTGGTCGTGAAGGACTACAACGGCCAAGGCGACAACATCGCCGAAGACCAGGGGCAGGACCTGCAGGGGGCCCAGGCCGACGCGGCAACGGCCAGGAGCATGGGCGGGTTCATGGACCTGTCGTCGAGCCCCACGCTCGCCTCGACCCAACCCTACGAGGAGGACCTGGCCCAGCAGCACGTGATCGCCATCGGGGCGGTGGGTCTGCCCCAGTCCTGGTTCCGCCAGTACGCCCCCTACGAGTACTCGATCGCTCCCGACGGCACGAAGGTCGTGAACGCCGGCATCCAGGGCATCTGCCGACGAGCCGCCGGCATGCCCGCCATCTTCGCCGGTGATCCGAGCTACCAGCGCCGGACTCGGACCTTCGGCCTCATCACCCCGGAGAACCCCCAGTACATGCAGGAGGGCGACCAGTTCCAGAGCGGGCTCGCCTCGTGCGGCACGACCATCGCCAAGCGGGTCAGCTACTCCATCAACATCAGCACCGAGGAGCAGCAGTCGACGAGCATCATGGCCCAGATGCGCAGTGCCGGGGTGACGACCGTGATCTGCGGGTGCGATCCCATCATGGAGATCTTCCTCAGTCGCTCCGCCGACCAGCAGCAGTACTCGCCGGAGTGGACCGTCACGCCGTGGCTCGACCCCCAGGGACGCGAGACGTCCCAGAACCAGTGGTCGCATGCAGGCGCGGCGCAGGCCTTCACATTCCCGCCCAAGGCCCAGTCCGAGGCCTACCAGGTCTTCAAGCTGGCCCGCCCCGGGCAGGAGCCGGCGGAGAAGTACTACGTGGAGGCGTACTGGACGTCGCTCTACATCTTCAGCGCACTCCAGCTGGCCGGCCCCAACCTCAACGCCCAGACCTTCCAGCGGGGCGTGTTCACCGAGCCCACGACGCCACGCGGCATGTTCGGGACGTGGGCGGGTGGCCCCGAGGCGTACAGCCCCACGGTCGAGGGCTACCTGAGCCACTGGAACCCCAACGCCGTGAGCGGCCTCGACGGGATGAAGGGGGCCTGGGTGGCGTGCGAGGGCGGGCAGTGGTTCCGGATCGACGATCCCAACAGCTGGGGCCCGCCCCATACCCAGCTGCGCTGCTGAGCGCCTGACGCGGGACCTGCAACCGATCACCGGTTGCGGTGTTCTTGTTGGACATGACGACCGCGACGGAAGACGTGCGGACCGAGCTCACGGTCCGGCTCAGCCGGGACGTCGATGCCGCCTTTCCCGAGCTCGTGAGCAGCTACCAGCAGGCCGTCTACACGACCGTCCTGCGCCTGTCGGGACGCCAGGTCGACGCGGCCGACCTGGCGGCCGAGGCGTTCCTCCGGGCCTATCAGGCGCTGCGGAGGTATCCACCCGAGCGTGTCCGCCAGCTGAAGCTCCGGCCGTGGCTCATCACGATCGCGCTGAACCTGTGGCGCAACCAGGTCCGGACCGCCACCCGCCGTCCCGCCCACGTGTCGCTGGACTCGTCTCCCGAGCCGCCAGCCGGGTCGGGCGGACCCGAGGAGCACCTGCGCCGGCGCGAGCTGCGGACCACCGTCGCCGGGCTGCTCGCCCAGCTGCCCGAGACCCAGCGCCTCGCCGTCGTCCTCCGCCACGTCGTCGGCCTGGCCTATTCCGAGATCGCCACCATCCTCCACTGCCCGGAGGGTACGGCGAAGTCCCATGTCTCTCGCGGCCTGCAACACCTGCGGGCGCTGACGACCGACACCGATCTCCAGGAGGAGCTCTCATGAACAGCATCAACACCGACGAGGATCCCGTGATCCGCTCGCTCGGCGAGCTCGTCGCCCAGCCGCCGGTCGGCTTCGATCACCTCGTCATCGCCCGCTACGCGCTCGTGCCCGGTCCGCTGGGGGAGGTCTTCGTCGCCTTCACCGACCGGGGCATCAGCTACGTGCGCCCTGCCGATCAGGTGGAGCAGGACGCGGACCGCTTCGCCGAGGACTTTCGTGACCGGTTCGGCCGGCCGATCGAGCGGGCCGGGCGCCCTCCCGCCGGCCTCGTGCCGGCGCTGCGGACGGGACGGGCTCGCGAGCTCGCCTTCGACCTGCGAGGGCTGAGCGAGTTCGAGCAGGCCGTGCTGCGCAAGGCGCTCGAGATCCCGAGGGGCGAGGTCCGCCCCTACGCCTGGATCGCCCGGGAGATCGGCCGGCCCAAGGCGGTGCGGGCCACTGGATCGGCCCTCGGTCACAACCCCGTTCCGATCCTCATCCCCTGCCACCGCGTCGTGCGCAGCGACGGCCAGATCGGCAACTACGCGCTCGGTCCGGCGATGAAGCACGAGCTGCTCCATGCCGAGGAGGTCGACCTCGAGGAGGTCGGCCGGTTGGCTGCCGCCGGCGTTCACTACCTGGCCAGCGACACCACCGGGGTCGTCTGCTACCCCAGCTGTCGCCACGCTCGGCGCATCACGCCCCCGCACAGGGTCCCGTTCGGCACCCTGGGGCGGGCCGTGGAAGCCGGCTACCGGCCCTGTCGGGACTGCCGGCCGGCCCTCGCCGACACGGCATGAGCGGGCCCACAGACGAGGCGGCGGTTCGCCGGCGGGTCGAGGCCTGCGACTGGGACGCCATCACCGCCGCCGTCGATCGCGACGGCTACGCGGTGACGCCGACCCCCTTCTTGACCCGCGCCCAGTGCAAGCGGGAACGGGACCGGTTCCCGGACGACGGCGTATTTCGCTCGACCATCGACATGGCGCGCTATCGCTTCGGAGAAGGCAGTTACCGGTACTACGCCTATCCATTGCCACCGACCGTGGCCGCGCTGCGCGAGGCCACGTATCCGCCTCTCGCCGAGCTGGCCAACACCTGGGCGCCGCGCCTGGGCGAGCCGCACCGCTACCCGCCCGACCTCGCACAGCTCGTCGAGGTCTGCCGGGGCGCCGGACAGACAAAACCGACACCGTTGCTCCTTCGCTACGAGCGCGGCGGGTACAACAACCTGCACCAGGACCTGTACGGCGACGTTGCCTTCCCACTTCAGCTCACGGTGGGCCTGACCGAGCCCGGAGAGGACTTCACGGGCGGCGAGAACGTCTTCGTCGAACAGCGCCCGCGCTCGCAGTCGCGCGGCACGTCGGTCACCATCCCGCTGGGCCACGCGGTGATCTTCCCCACCCGGTACCGGCCCGTCTCCGGAAGCCGCGGCCACTACCGGGCGGCCATGCGCCACGGGATCAGCACGGTGACGTCCGGCGTCCGCCTCACCCTCGGCGTCATCTTCCACGAGGCCCGCTAAAAAGTTGGAAGCGCCCCCGCAGGTCGGCGAAGGCGAGTGCGATGCCGATGAACACAAGGACGACGGCCAGCCACGAGTACTCCACGGCGGTCCTGGTGGCGAAGAAGCCGAGGATCGCCGACCCGACGAAGACTGGGGGCACCAGCGCCGCCCGCCAGCTCAACATGCGGATCAGGCGCGGATCGGCGGAGGGATCCACGAACCCTCGCAGAACGGCGGTGAACCATACGAGACCGAACGCGAGGCTCACCGCCGCCAGGCTGGCGGCGTAATTCTCGCCGGCTCCCCGCCCCCGCCTGCCAGAGTGTGAGGCGTGGACACGGTGCTGGATGCCCATCAGCTTGTCAAGCATTTCAAGGGCGTCCGCGCCGTCGACGGGGTGGATCTGGTCGTGCGCCCGGGCGAGCGGGTGAGCCTGCTCGGGCCGAACGGCGCCGGCAAGACCACGACGCTGTTGATGATGCTGGGCGCCATCCTCCCCGACTCGGGCTGGGTGCGGGTGGCTGGGCACCCCCTGCCCAAGGAACGGAGCCAGGCCATGGGCGAGGTGGGGTTCGCCGCCGGGTACCTGCCCCTGCCCGAACGCCTCCGGGTGCGGGAGTTCCTCCACATGTTCGGCCAGCTCTACGGGGTGGAGTCGCTACGCGACCGGATCGGCACCGCTCTGGAGCGCTTCGGGATCGCTCACCTGGCTGGCCGGCTGGGCACGGAGCTGTCCTCGGGCCAGCGCACCCTGGTCGGCGTGGTGAAGGCCACCCTGCACCGTCCTCGTCTCCTGGTGCTGGACGAGCCGACCGCCTCGCTCGACCCCGATGTAGCCCGCCGGGTCCGGGCCGGGCTGAGCGAGCTCTGCGACTCCGAGGGAACGGCATTGCTGCTCACCAGCCACAACATGGCCGAGGTCGAACGGCTCTGCGAGCGGGTGGTGTTCCTGTCCGCCGGCCGGGTGGTGGCCGACGGTCGCCCCGCGTCCGTGGCGAGCCGCTTCGGCCGGAGCGACCTCGAGGGGGTGTTCCTTCACCTGGCCGAGGAACGCCCTGCCGGCGCGCAGCAGACGGACCGGACGGCATGAGCGGCTCGAGCTGGACGCGGGTGCGGGCGGTGGCCCGGCGGCACGCCTTCGTCCTGCTGCGTAGCCCGCACCGGCTGTTCGACGTGGTCCTGTGGCCCCTGGTCGACGTCCTGCTGTTCGGCTCGCTCGGCGTCTTCGTCGCCCGCCAGGGCAGCGGTGGGTCGATCGCGTTCGGCTACCTCCTGTCGGGGATCGTTCTGTGGCACGTGGTGTACCAGGCCCAGATCGCGCTCTCGACGGGCTTCCTCGAGGAGACGTGGTCCCGCAACCTCCTGAACCTGATGGTGACGCCACTGCGGGAGGTCGAGTACGCCTGCGGGGTGGCGCTGTTCGGCATGGTCAAGCTGGTCATGGGAGTTGGCGTCGTCGCCCTCACCGCTCTCGGCTTCTACGCCTTCAACGTGGGCCGCCTCGGTGTGGGCCTCATCCCGATCATCGCCGTCCTGCTCGTCGTGGGCTGGGTGATCGCGCTGTTCGTCATCGCCCTGGTCCTCCGCTTCGGCACCGGGGCGGAGGCGCTGGCCTGGGGCATCCTGTTCGTGGTCATGCCGCTCTCGGGCGTGTTCTATCCAGTGGCGGCGTTGCCAGGCTTCCTCCGGCCCCTGGCCACGGCGTTGCCCACCACCCACGCCTTCGCCGCCGGTCGCTCGCTCATCGACGGGCACGGGATGCAGTGGGGCCAGCTGGGGCTGGCGACGGGCTCGACGGTGGTGGCGGGGTTGGCTGCCCTGGCCTTCCTCGTCCTCATGCTGGGCACGTTCCGACGGCGGGGGTCGGGCGCGTGGCATGCTCCTGGGCCACACTGAGGGCCTGATGCTGGAGCGGCGGCCCTCGTGGTTACCCTGAGCCCGTAATGGACAAACTGCGACGTCTCGTGATCACCTGCGTGGCCGCCGGGACGGCGCTGGCGCTGGGGGCGCTGGTGCTCGTACCGGTGGTCCAGCTGTTCGCGGGGGCCACCCACAACGCCGCAGTGGCCGAGCCGCTCAAGCTCCGGCCGCTCAATCTGCCGTCGAAGGTGGTCGACAGCAAGGGCAACCTGCTCGCCGTGCTCCAGGACTCGGACTACCGGGCACCGGTCAAGTTGAACCAGGTCCCACCCACGGTGGTCCACGCCGTGCTGGACGCCGAAGACGCCACGTTCTACCAGCACGGCGCCCTCGACTTCCGCTCCATCCTCCGGGCCTTCAAGAGCGACGTGAGCTCCGGCGGCGTCGTGCAGGGTGGCTCCACGATCACCCAGCAGTTGGTGAAGAACGCCGTGCTCAACTCCGAGCGCAGCGTCAACCGCAAGCTGCGCGAGGCCGTGCTCGCGTACCGTCTCGAGCAGCAGATGTCCAAGGACCAGATCCTCGAGCGCTACCTCAACACCGTGTACCTGGGCAATGGGGCCTACGGCGTCCAGGCGGCGGCCCAGACCTACTTCGCACGCGACGTGGCCGCCCTCGATCCGGCCCAGGCCGCGCTGCTGGCCGGGCTCATCCGCAACCCCGTGGGCTACGACCCTCTCCATCACCCGGCGGGGGCCCAGGAGCGCCGCAACCAGATCCTGGACGGGATGGTGCTCAACGGGCACCTCACCAGCGCTCAGGCGGACGGCTACAAGACGACACCTGTCCCGTCGACGGTCAACCAGCCCGCGAGCCAGCAGGACAGTCCATTCGTGGCCGACGTGAAGGCGTCCCTCCTGGACGTGACCGACCATCGCTTCGACTTCCTCGGGACGAGCGCCCCCGAGCGCGTCAACAGCCTCAACAAGGGTGGCCTCACCATCACGACCACGCTCGATCCGGACATGCAGCGCAACGCCGAGGCTGCGGTGGCGGCCCGGTTGCCGGACACCGGTGGGAAGTTCACCTCGGCCGTGGTGTCCATGGATCCCGCCAACGGTTACGTGCGGGCGATCGTCTCGGGTAACCCGGGCTCCAGTCACGGCTATGACGTGGCGACGGGACGCGGCGGCGGAGGGCGTCAGCCCGGCTCGTCGTTCAAGCCCTTCGTTCTCATGGCTGCTCTCGAGAACGGCTACAGCCCCAACGACAGCATCGACGGCACGGCGCCCTGCACCATTCAGTACCCCGGCTCGAGACCGTACGTCGCCAACAACGCCGAGCCCGGCGGCGGCGTCTTGAACCTCTGGGACGCCACGGCCGACTCGGTCAACTGCGCCTACATCCGCCTGGGCGTGGACGTGGGGCTGCCCAAGGTGGTCGACGTGGCCCACCGCATGGGCATCCCGGCCAAGGTCCGTCTCGCGGCCAGCCCCTCGCTGAGCATCGGCACCTACGAGGTGACCCCGCTGGAGATGGCCTCGGCCTACTCCACCCTGGCCGCCGACGGGGTGCACCACGCTCCGAGCTTTGTCGAGAAGGTGACCGACTCGTCGAACAACGTCGACTTCGGGGGAGCGGACAAGGGAGATCGGGTGGTCTCGGCCCAGAACAGCAGGGTCGTCACCCAGGCGCTGCAGGGCGTGGTCCAGCGGGGAACGGGTACCGCGGCCGCGCTCTCGGACCGCCCGGTGGCGGGCAAGACCGGGACCACGGACAACCTGGCCAACGCCTGGTTCGTGGGCTACACCCCTCAGCTCGTGACGGCGGTGTGGATGGGCTCACCAGCGGGCCTGGTGCCGATGTACGGTGTCGGAGGCGTCAACGTCTTCGGGGGCACCTACCCGGCGCGCATCTTCCACGACTTCATGTCCAGCACCCTGTCGGGCCAGCCCGTCGTGAACTTCGCCGCTCCCGACCCGAGCCAGATCGGGCCCGGACGCTTCCTCATCGCGCAGGACTCTCCGGGCGCCCTCACCAGCCCGCTGCCCCCGCCGCCGCCACCGCCGCCGCCCGGCACGCCGCCTCCGCCGCCCCCGCCGGGGCTGATCCCGCCGCCGACGCCGCCGACCACGCGCCCGGCCACGACCGCGCCCCCGCCGCCCCCGCCTCCACCACCTCCGACGACCCAGCAGTCGACGACGACCACAACGTCTTCGACCACGACGACGCAGCCACCGCAGCACGGAACCCAGTCCCCGCCGAGCAACTGATCCGACTGGTGGCTCCCCTCGACATCCTTTTGGAGGTTCAGGGGCGGGACACCACACTCGACCAGCTGGCGCACCGGCGGGCCACGCTTCCGGCTCGGGCCGACCTGGCGGCGGTCGAGGAACGTCTCGCCGACATCGCCGCACGAAGGGCTCGGGCCGAGGACGACCGGCGTGTCCTGTCCGAGCGCCAGGGGCGCCTCGAGTCCGACATCGCCGCCGTAGCCCGGCGCATCCACGAGGTCGAGGGCCGCATGTACTCGGGCGAGGTGTCGGCCTCCAGGGAGCTGATGGCGATGTCCGAGGAGGTCGAGTCGCTCAACCGCCGCCGCCGGGAGCTCGAGGACATGGCCTTCGAGGCCATGGCGGCGGGCGAACCCGTCGACGCCGAGCTGGCCGGGCTGGCAGCCGAGCAGGCGGGGGCGGAGGCCGACGCGGAGCGTCTCCGTGGTGTCATCGGCGAGGCGGAGACCGAGATCGACGCCGAAGTGGCGGCCGAGACGCAGGCCCGGACGGCCCTGGCCGCCGACCTGCCCGACGAGCTCACCCAACGCTACGAGCGCCTGCGGGTCCGGCTCGGTGGCGTCGGAGCGGCGCGCCTCGAGCACGGCTCGTGCGGCGGCTGCCACCTCGCGCTGCCCGCCGTCGAGCTCGACCACATCCGCAGGGCACCGCCGGAGGCCATCATCACGTGTGAGCAGTGTGGGCGCATCCTCGTACGCTGAGGACACGGCCGGCCCGGGAGGCCGGCCCGAGGACGCAGTGGCTCTGCCGTGATCCTGCTGGTTCGCCACGGACAGACGGCCGCCAACGCGGCCGGGCTGCTCCTCGGCCGCGGCGACCCTCCGCTCACCGATCTGGGCAGGCGTCAGGCCGCGGCCTCGGCGCCGGCGCTGGCGGGGGTGACGCGGGTGGTGACCAGTCCGCTCCAGCGGGCTCGCGAGACAACCGGGGCGTTCGGGCTGCGGGTACCCGTGGAGGTCGACGATCGGTGGACCGAGCTCGACTACGGCGATTTCGAAGGCCGGCCGTTCAGCGACGTCCCGAGCGAGACATGGCGGCGCTGGCGGCAGGATGCTTCGTACCGCCCGCCAGGAGGCGAGTCGCTGGCCGCGCTCGGCCGCAGGGTGCGGGAGGCGTGCGAGCACCTGGCCCACGACGGCGGCAACGGCGACGTCGCCGTGGTCAGCCACGTCTCGCCGATCAAGGCGGCTATCGCCTGGGCGCTCGGAGTCGACGACACCGTCGCCTGGCGGATGTTCCTCGACGTCGCGTCGATCTCCCGCGTGGCGATCGGCGTGCACGGGCCGTCGCTGCGCACCTACAACGAGACGCACCACCTCTCGTCGCTGAACGAGCTCAGCGGCGGTCGTCCTGGGGCGGCGGCCTCAGATTGAGCATCTCCGGCGATTGCACGAGGTAGTAGACGATCAGCACGACGAGCGAGCCAGCGACGACGCCGACGGCCTCGAAGAGGGCCAGGTAGTCGAGGAAGGTGCCCACCGGTGGGCTGCCTGGGGCGGCGTTCCGAAAGGTCACCAGGGCGAACAGCATGGCGCCGAGCCAGGCCAGCTGGCGGCTCTCCCACATCCGCTTGCGCGTGACGACGAGCGCGGTCACCGCCGCCGCGCCGAGGGCAAGGGCCCAGTAGATGGCCATCATGGCCAGCACCCAGCCGCGCGTGCCGAGTGTGCGCCGGATGAGAAAGTCGATGCTCACGATCCCGTCGGCATCGACGTGGGAGCGTGGCGTGATGGAGAAGCCGGCGGCATTGGTGAGGGCGATCGCAGCGACCTTCAGCCTCGGTCTGGTGATGCCCGGAGTGATGGTCGGGTCGGTGCCCTGGAAGGCGACCAGCTGGAGCGTCCCCCCGTAGGTCTCGAAGGGATAGTCGACCACGTCGCCCTTCTGGAACAGGAGCGTCGTCGACTGCTCCTGGTTGAGCCTGTTGGGAGCGACGGTGATCGTGGGGATGCCGCCGACGGATGTCACGACGAGGGCGCCCTCGGGCGGCAGAAGCGCGCCGGGCGACGCCTGGAGTCGCATTCGCATCGAGCCGGTGGCGGCGTCGACCGAGTCCACGGTGAGGGTCAGATCGACCGCGCTGGTCTGTGACTCCGGAGGCTCCCCGATCGCGCTCGGCGAGTGGTTGTTGCTGCGCGGGATAGCGAAAGAGACGAGGAGAGCCACGCCGACGAACACCGCCGCCACCACGAGCAAGACCGCCTTCGACCGCATCTCCCCCCTTCGTTTCAGCGGACCGTACACCTTTGTGACACCGCGCTGGGGGTCCATCAGGCTTTAGCCTTGACCGTGCGCACGAGCCCGGTCCGCGGTGTGGCGATCGCGCTGCTCGTCGCCTCGGCGATGGCGGGCGGCTGTTCCGCGGCGTCCTCTGGACAGCGTGCGCGTGCTCCGACGGCGACCACTTCTGTGAGGATTGCGCCGACGGTCACGCCACCACCCGTTGCGACCGGGGTCGGAACGGTGATGCTTCCCCTCGTGGATCGTTCTCGGCCCGCCGTGAGCCACGGCCGGCTCGTCGCACCCACTCGAGCGCTCACCACCGAGGTTTGGTACCCAGAGGGACTGGCGGGTCCACGCCCGCTCGTCGTCTTCGCCCACGGGTTCCAATTCGGGCTGGATCCCTATCGTCGTGCGTGCAGCGAGTGGGCCGAGCGCGGGTTCGTCGTCGCCGCTCCGATGTTCCCGCTCACCGATCAGGCCGTGGCCGGCGGGAACCTGGACGAGGCTGACATCGGCAATCAGCCGGCAGACGTACGTTTCGTGATCACCGAACTGCTCGGTGCGTCACAGTCCGCCGGCACAGCGGTGAGCGGTCTCGTCGATCCTTCCAGGATCGCCGTGGTCGGTCACTCCGACGGCGCCGAGACGGCCCTGCTCGTGGGCTACGGCGCCAGTGACCGAGACCCGCGGGTCGATGCGGTGGTCGCGGACGCCGCCAATCCCTTGGACGTGCAACCTCCCACCGCCAAGATCCGGGGCTCAGCCCCGCTGCTGATCGTGCTGGGAGACCGAGACGGCAGTGTCCCGTTCGAGACCGGCCTGCGGCTCGTCGACCAGGTTCGGGTGCCCGGATGGCTGCTCGTGCTCCACGGTGCCGACCACCTGTCGCCGATCGCAGGCCCGAGCCGTTGGACCCCTGAGCTCGACCGCGTCACGGGCGACTTCCTCATGGGGACGCTCAGCGCCGCCGGTGGCGTCGGTACGACCCTGCGGCAGGATGCGGCTGGGGCGCCATCCTCGCTGACGGCGCTCGATGCCGGTCCGTGACCTAGCGGGGTACGCCGAGGCGCTCAGGAGAGGCCGGGCGTGCCCGGGCGGGGGAGCAGCTCCATCCAGGTCCGCCCGGGCTGCAATGTGATGACCGCACCCGAAGAATCCACGAGCCGTACGGTGTCGGTGATCGAGGGCCGTTGCCACGTCCCGGCGATGACCTTTCCGTCCCGGAGGATCCAGCACGGTCCCGAGCCGGTGGCGATGTCGAGTGGATCCTCGTTCCCTGCGGTGTCGAAGATGCCGGTCGGCCCGACGGCGACCGAGAGCACCACCACGTTGGGCGTGGAGATGCGCGACCCGCCGGCGATGACGTCCGGGGCACCGTTCTGGCTTCGGAGGTACTGATGCGATGCCGGGTCCCAGTCCCAGGCGGCGCTGGACTGCGACGACATCGGGAGGACGGCATGGGTCGCCGGAGGTGCCGCCGGGCTGGTCGTGCTGTAGCTGAACAGAGGCTTGGGCGGTACGGCGGCGGCGCCGGCCTGCGTCCCGGCGGCGTACAGGTCGGCCGTGCTGGCGTAGGTCGCGTACGGCGCCCGCCGCCCCTCGACCTGGTGGAAGGCGGCTACTCCTCCCTCAGCCGAGACGAGGGTGGCGGTCGAGTCCGCCTTCACCGGAGCGATCTCGCCGGCCGCTGCGCCCGAGTAGGCGAAGATGCCGCCACCGAGCTCCCGCAGCAGGGCAGCGTCGACGGGCCGGGCCGATCGGATGGGCCCGACGAGCGGCGCGTCCTGCGACTGGTAAGTGGCCATGAGTCGGGTCAGCCCGCCCTCGACCAGCTCGTCGGTGACGAGATCGGCGTTGTCGAGACCCGTTTGGGGAAGCGCAGGCGGCGAGTTGTCGACCTTGATCGAGAGGGCGGGACGGTTGTTGACAGCGGAGACGAGCAGCCCGGTGAGCGGCGCCGTCGGGGGAGGCGGCCGTGCGGCCGTCGTCGGAGGAGGCAGCGTCGTCCTCGGTATGGCCTTGTGCGCGGTCGTCCGGGCGCAGCTGGCTAGGAGCAACAAGGCGACGGCGAAGGTGGCCGTGGCGACCATGATCGGCCGCTGTTTGGTGCGGATGAGCTGGGTCAACGGCTTGGTCTCGGTGCTATCTGGGGACTCCGAACTGGTGCGAGCCGCTGGTGCCTGGGGTATCCGCAGGCGCTGCGACGTGGGTCGCACCCGTCCCTTTTGATTCATATTCGACGTCGCGAACGGCAGACCTTTCGCGTATCGGGCGAGAGCATAGAGGCTGATGCGAGGTGAGATGGCTCACCGGCACAGGTGAAGACGTCCCTCTGCCAGTGCCCGCCGATAGAGCTCTCGGGGGACCAGCCGGCGGCTACCGACCGCCGTGCGACTGGCCGGGGTTGGTGACCCAGGCGAACGCCTCGGCTAAGTCGAGGATCTCTCTCGCCCCGACCACCTGGTCAGCCTGAGCGAACAGCTGTCCCAGGATGGCTCGCCTGACCTTCGCCTCGAGGAGGTGTGACGCGACAGCGTGCTCTTGGATCTGCTGTGCCGTGTCGTCATCGAGCATGGTTCGTTCCCGCTCCAACTCGGTCCACAACCGCCGTTCGCCGAGGTGATGCTGAGGTGGGAACGGCTCCGGGGGGCTGGGCAGCTGGCGTCGTCTACTGGGGCCACATGGTAGCGCCTCGGTACGGTTTCGAACGTAACGAACGTCCGTCGGAGCTGGCCGAGGTGCTAACCCGCGGCTGTCTCCAGTCCCACGAGCTGGGCCGTCCGCTCCCAGATCCGGCGTTGGAGTGACGCGTCGCGGGTGGGGCCGGCGGGCGGCAGGAACCGCATGCCCGGCGTCGAGGTGAAGAACCGACCGGTAACTCCGTCCAGCGACGGGTCGGTGGCGAGGCGCACCGACATCCGCGCGCCCTGCTCGGGCGTGCGAAGCATCGGCGTCAGCGACAACATCCGATCCACGGGTCCCAGCATGGGTTTGCCGCCGACCAGGTTGGTGGCGACGAGACCCGGGCAGAGTGCATTGGCGGTCACCCGGGTGCCCTCGAGCCTACGTGCCAGCTCGAGCGCGAAGAGAAGGTCGAGCAGCTTCGTCCGGCCGTATGCCCACATCGCTGTCGCCCTCGAGTAGCTGCCGAGGTGCTCGAAGGTCTCGGGGTCGAGACGCCCGGCGATACGGTGGGCCTCGGAGGCCACCACGACGATCCGTGCGGCGGCCGCCGCCCGCGTCCTGTCGAGGATCAGGTTGGTCAGCAGGAAGGGCCCGAGATAGTTGGATGCGACCATGTGGTCGAAGCCATCTGGTGTGAGCCGGGGCCGCAGGTCCTGGACTCCTGCGTTGTTCACCAGGACATCGACGACCGGATAGCGCGCGCAGATCTCCGCTGCGACCCGGCGCACCTGTTCCAGCCCCGAGAGGTCTGCGACGAGAACGTCGACCGAGGTGCCGGCGACCGTGCTCTCGATCTCGGCCGCGGTTGCCTTTCCCTTCTCCAGGTTGCGGCACACGATCGTGACGTTGCCGCCGCGCCGCACGAGCTCGAGCGCGGTCAGCCTGCCGATACCGGAGGTGGCACCCGTGATGACGACTCGCTGACCGGTGATCAGATCCACCCGTCAGAGCCTCGTCGAAGCCGGCTTCGGCCCGCAAGCCCGACCGATGAGTTTCGTCTCTCTCCGAGGTCCGTACGAAGGAGGCCGGACGATCAGCGGGAAAGGATGGCCAGTGGGACGACCAGTTGTGCATTTCGAGATCATCGGGCGGGATCCGGCGAAGCTCCGGAGCTACTACGGCCAGCTGTTCGGGTGGCAGTTCCAGATCAGCGACGCGGTCACCGAAGCCGTCTCCCAGCCGGGCAACTACGGGTTCCTGGACGGAAGCACCACCGGCGACGGGATCAACGGTGGTGTCGGCGGTGGCCAGGGCTACGAGGGGCTGCTGCTGTTCTACGTGGGTGTTCCGAACGTCGGGGCCGCGCTCGAGCGGGCTGAGAGCCTCGGGGGGAAGCGCCTGATGGGTCCTGAGGGCGTTCGCGGAAAGCTCGTGGTCGGCCGGTTCACCGACCCCGAGGGGCATCTGATCGGGGTAGCGGGTCCGGAGTAGCCGGTTGACAGGTGACTAATAGGTCACCTATGCTTACTGGCGTGGACGACGTGTTCCGGGCGCTGGCCGATCCCACCAGACGGAGCCTGCTGGACGAGCTGTTCCGCCAGGACGGGCAGACGTTGACGGCGCTCGTCGAGCGCTGCTCGATGACGCGCTTCGGTGTGATGAAGCATCTGAAGCAGCTGGAGGAGGCCGGCCTCGTCGTAACCAGGAGACGAGGTCGCGAGAAGCTCCACTTCCTGAACCCTGTCCCGATCCGGCTCGTCCACGACCGGTGGGTGACGAAGTACGCCGAGCCCTGGGCTGCTGGGCTCAGTGATCTCAAAGACAGACTGGAGCGTCCAATGGAGAAGGTGTTCGAGATCTACATCCGCACGACCCCGGAGCGCCTCTGGGAGGCGATCACCGATCCCGAGATCAGGAGCAAGTACAACTTCGGCACTCGAGTGAAATCGGCCTGGACACCCGGCTCGCGCTTCGAGATGAGCCACCCGAACGCGCAAGGTCTCTTGGGAGAGGGCGAGAACCTGGTGGTCGAGCCCCCCCGCCGACTGGTCCAGAGCATGATCGCCCTCTGGGGCGACGACGTGAAGGCGGAGGGCACCTCGAGAGTCACCTGGGAGATCGAGCCCGTCGGCGACTCCTGCCGTCTGACCGTCACCCACGACCAGCTGCGCGAGGACGCCAACGACCAGCTCTACGGCGGCTGGCCGATGATCCTCTCCGGTCTGAAGACGTGGCTCGAGACTGGCGAGCTGCTGACGACGCCGGGATCGCTCATGTACAGCTGACGGCTCCAGGTGAGCGTCGCCCGGTGACGAGGATGATCGGGCGACGCTCGCCGGCGGCTGAGCAGACCGACCGAGGTCCAGTCGACGGTGGTCAGGACTCGAGTCGTTCCTGCAGGCGGACGGTCACGGTGTCGCCTGCACTCTTGCCGATCACCTTCTGGACGTCGGCCTTGATCGGCAGCTTGTGGGTGCCATTGCCCATGGCCATGAACGAGCTCCGGAACGGATGCCCGTCGACCGTTCCCCTGACCTTCACCAATCCCCGAGTGCTGAAATACTCGACCGAGTCCGGCATCACCACGTAGGTCCAGCCGCCCTGGTTCGGGCTCTTCTGCAGGGTTGCGGTGAACTTCTTTCTCAACGAGGCCATCTCTGGTGCTCCTTTCTCCCTGCGCCCTGCCCGACGCTCAGGCGCCCCCGACGATCTCGAGACGGTTGCCGTCCTGGTCGCGAAAGGCGAACATGGGCGGCACTCCCGGCCAACGCAACAGGTCGTCGACCTCGACACCGTTCACCCGCAGGTCGGCGTGGTCGGCGTCGGCGTCGCTCGTCGCCAGCCGGATGCCGGTCTCGACCCCCGCCGGGTTGCCGTCGCTGGCGACAACGAGCGCGATCGTCGTCGTCGCTCGCGGCGGCGCCACCTCGATCCACCGCCCACCGTCGGGCCGCGGTACGTCCCTGCGGGTATCGAAACCGAGCCGGCCGACGTAGAACTCCAGCGCTCGGTCCTGGTCCGTCACGGGCACGCCCACGGTGTGCACGTCGGTGATCCTTATCCTGCTCCTGTCGCTCATCTCGTCCTCCTCATCTCATCGGTCCTTCGGGGAGTCAGACGGTCGAGCGACATGAGACTAATCGGTCACCTTTCGTGCTGGGCCGGGGGGTGGGCTCGAGAACAGGCCTTGAGGCGCCAGACTCACTCCGCGTTGGACCGGGTCACCACGAACCAGTTGTGCCCGAAGGGGTCGCGCACCTTCCCCATACGAGTGCCGTGCGCCTCGGCCACCGGACGGAGGACGTCGGCGCCGGCATCACGGGCCCGATCCACCAACGCCGCCCAGCGAGGCGGGGTTCCTGACCGCCTCGGGAGGATGCTCGCCCGCCACGCGGATGACGCTGTTGCCAATGGCCAGCTCGGAGTGACCGATGCTCCCGTCGGGCATGACGATCGGCTCTCCGATCAAGGTGGCCCCGAAGGCTCGCTGATAGAAGTCGATGGCTGCCCTGGCGTCGGACACCGAGAGGTAGGTCTCGACGCGGTCGATGGTGGTCGTGACGGACATGGGCTCCTCCTTGTCAGGCCGATCGGCGTCGATGGCACCGAAGATCTGCTGACGCAGCTCGGCAACGAACTCGGGGCGGGGGGCGAGAGGGGTGTCCGCCAGGCGCAGAGCCTCGAAGGGGTCAGGCATCGGCGTTTCCCTCTTCGTACGCTCGGCGGAAGGCTTGTCGGGCTCGGGTCAGGAGGGCCTCGGTGGCGTGCACCGTGCGGCCCAGATGCTGCGCCACAGCGGGGACGGGCAGACCGTCCAGGTAGCGCAGGGTGAGGGCGGCCCGATGGTGGCCACCGAGGCCCACGAGGACCTGGTGCGCCCGGGCGTTGTCGAGGTGCGTCTCCCACGGGTCTACTTTTGCCGGGCCCTCGGCGGCGAGGGCTGCGAGCCGGTGCCGGTCGCGTTCGTCCCGTCGCCAGTGGTCCACCAGCTTGTTGCGCGCAACCGCCATGAGCCAGGCGATGTTCAACTCGTCGGGAGGGCGGCGCACAGCGGCGAAGAAGACCTCCGCGGTGAGGTCCTCCGCCTCGGCCATGCTCCCGCACCGGGGGAGCAGGTAGCCGTAGACCTGAGGCACGGCGCGCTCGTAGAGCTCCAACAGCCTCCCGTACGGGCCGGCGACAGCCGGCTCCTGGTCGGTCACACCCGGATCATCGTTCGGAACACGCGTTTCCGACACCCCGACGCCCCGATCTTCCGTCGAGCGTGATGGCGGGGTGGCACCTGAAGTGGTTGTGACGGTGAGCCGGCCTGTAGGCGGGGTTCTGTCCGCCATCTCGCTCGGGGCGAGCTGGCGTGGTGGTCATCCATCTGAGCGGCCTACCTGGGGACGGCGTCTCGGGAGACGCCCGGCGGGCCACCATGTCCCTCGTTTGGCCTTGCTCCGGGTGGGGTTTACCGAGCCGACCGGGTCACCCCGGCCGCTGGTGCGCTCTTACCGCACCGTTTCACCCTTGCCTGTGCGGGCCGAGGCCCGCCATCGGCGGTCTGTTCTCTGTGGCACTTTCCTGCGGGTCACCCCGACTGGCGCCTAGCCAGCACCCTGCCCTACGGAGCCCCGACCTTCCTCGACCCGGTCTCCGTCCGGACGGACCCGAGCCGCGACCACCCGGCCGACTCACCGTCACCCCCATGATCCCACCTGGGGGACCAGTTCGTCACCGGCTTCGGGGGTGGCGACTCGGTGGCGCCCACCAATGTAATTACGTCGCTGTAAGCTGGACCGGATGTCACACCCTCTTGCGACCCTGGAGGCCGTGGAGAGTGCCACCATCGAGGCGGCGGCGAGCCGGTTGGCGACCCTGCTCACGACGGGCGGAGAGGGTGCGGCCGGGCCGGGTGAGCCAGGCCTCGAGTTCGAGCAGGTGATCCGGCCCCGGCCGTTGCCGAGGGGCGAGGCGCCAGCCGACGCGTGGGCGGTCGACGGCGGCCAGGCCGTGGTGGCCGACGCCCGGTGCCTGCAGGTCGTGGTGACCAGGACCTCCCGCGTGCGATTCCGGGCAGGAGCGTGCGAGCTGCAGGACCCCGGGTCACTGCGCGCCTACCTCCTCGGAGGGGTCGAGGGTAGGGCGGCGCTCGCGCAGCTCGGCCTGCCTCTCGCGCCGACGACGACCGTGGACGCCAACCTCATTCGCGACCGGTGGGAGTGGGAGGCGGTGGAACGCTGCGTCAGGGAGGCGGACGAGGGCGCACTGGTGCTCGTCGACGGTGACCTCTGGCCCGACTGGCGCATCCCGTCCTCCTACGTTGGCTCGCTGCTGGAGCGGGGTCGCCAGCGCGGCGTGCTCGTGATCGGCGTGACCAAGCACTCGTCGCTGTCGCGTGGCGGGGCGCCGCTGCTGGGTCAGCTGGAAGCCGAAGCCGAGGAGACGCTCGGGGCGGGAACCCGCTGGTGGGCGCCGCTGGCCAGCAGCAGACCAGAGAGCGTCGCCGAGCAGGACGCGTCGCCCCTCGGCGTCCAGGTCGTGGCGGCCAGGCTCGACCCGGCCGCGCGCTTCTCCTTCCGCATCGACATCCCTGCGGGCACCGCTCCCGAGCCGGCGCTCGGCGCCTTGGCCGCCGTCGCCGACGACGCCGCCTTCCCGGGCTATCCCTACCCGCTGGCGGTGGCCGATGGCCTCGCCGCCTGCCCGCAGTGGGTTCGCCAGGAAGCGTGGCTGACCCTGGACGAGCACCTCCACGAGGCTGGCGTCAGCTCGGAGGTACGAGAGCGGGCATTCGCCGATCGTCATCGGCTCATGGAGCGGGCGTGACCGAGGTCGCCGCTCCGAAGGGCCGCCTGTTCGGCCGCAACGTGCTGGAGGGGATCTTCCGGGCTGCGCCCGACGAGGACCTGTTCCTCGGAGAGCTGCTGGTGGGCGTCGACGAGACGACCGGGCGCCGCTACCTGTTCCGGGTCGTCGACGTCACCTACGGGACCGAGCACCGCGAGCCCGGTTGGGCCGAACGCGTCGCCGGCACCCTCCTGGCCGACGACGTGATCGCCTCTCCCGACGCGCATCCCCTCTACGACCGCGGTCGGCGTACCTATCGCGTGGCCCAGTGCCGGTGCCTGGGCTACGTGAGCCCCGACGGGCGGTCCTTCCGCAAACCGAAGAGCCTGCCGACACAGTTCAGCCGGGTGGTCGCGCCCGAGCCGGCCGACTTCGCCTTCCTGCGCAGCCGCATGGGGGACCTGCCCATCGGCCGGTTGCGCAGCGGCGAGACCGAGGTGGACGTGGAGGTGGGTATCCCCGGCACGAGCCTCGCCAGCCACGTTGGCATCTTCGCCACGACGGGCATGGGGAAGTCCAACCTGATGCAGGTGCTCACGGGCGCGGTCATGCGTCGCCAGGGCCGGTACGGACTGCTGCTCGTCGATCCCCATGGGGAGTACCGGGCCGCATTGAGCCGTCACCCCTGGGCGCCCGAGGCGCTGCGAACCTACGCGGCGCGGTCGTTGCCGGGTACCACGAGCTTGCGGGTGAGCCTCGCCGAGCTGAGCATCGACGACCTGCGCACCGCCTACGACTGGTCCCGGAGCCAGGAGGAGGCACTGTTCGAGCTGGAGCGCTTCTACCGGGCGGACGGGCTGTCGTGGTTGCTGGAGTTCGCCCAGCTGGACGACCTCCCCGGCTTCCGGGACGTCGACCTCAACGGCCGTGTCGCGCTCAACACCCTCCAGGTCGTGCACCGCCGGGCCCGACGGATCGTCGAGCTGCCGTGCGTGGCGACCGATCCCTCCGTCTCGGTCGGTGCCGCCGTGCTGCGGGACCTACGCGACGGCAGGGTGGTGCTGGTGGACGTGAGCGGCCTGGGCTCCACCGAGGAGGTCCTCGTCGCATCCTTCCTGGCCCGCCGCGTGATGGACGAGTGGTCGACCGCCTACCTCGACGACCCCGAGGGCCACGAGCGGCTCCCGGTGGTGGCCATCGTGCTCGAGGAGGCGCAGCGGGTCCTCGGCTCGACGAAGGACCGCGAGTCCAACGTGTTTCCCCGGCTCGCCCGAGAGGGACGCAAGTTCAAGGTCGGGCTCTGTGCGATCACCCAGCAGCCCAAACTCCTCGACGACGAGCTCCTGAGCCAGTTCAACACCTTCTTCGTCCTCGGCCTTGCAGACGAGAAGGACCGCAACATCCTCCGGGCCTCCTCCAAGCAGGACCTCTCGGGTCTGGGACCGGAGATCCAGACCCTGATGCCGGGGGAGTGCCTGCTGGTGAACCTGGAGGCGCCATTCGCGGTCCCCGCCACGGTGCACCTCTACGACGACGCCGTGCGCGCCTGTGACCCGGCACCTGCGCCCCGCCTCTCGGCCGCGGCCAACGTCGCCGCACTGGTGGACTGAGCACGATGCGGGTGGCTGCCCTCGGTGATGCGCACCTGGGACGCTCGTACTACCCGGTGACCACGGCCGAGGGGGTCAACCAGCGCGAGCGGGACTTCGAGCTCGCTTTCGAGGCGGCCATCGACACTGCCCTGGCCCAGGATCCCGAGCTGGTCGTCTGGCTGGGCGACGTGTTCGACCATCCGCGGCCGACGTACCGGTCGTTCCG
>VAWP01000090.1 GCA_005888295.1 Actinomycetota bacterium | reverse complement strand
CTCGGCTGGCCCGAATTTCGTCAGAACTGAGGGCCAGCCGAGGGTGCCGCTTCCTCAGCGTCCTCGGGCGCGCCAGCCCGCGGCAGGTACCGTCGCCGGAGTGGACGAGGGGTTCCTGCGGGTCACCCGGTCGTGCTCGATCCCGCTGAGCGAGCTCGAGTGGCGCTTCAGCGCGTCGGGCGGCCCCGGCGGCCAGCACGCCAACACCGCCAACACCAGGGCCGAGGTCCGCTTCGACGTCGCCTCCTCGCCCTCGCTGGGCCCCCGACAGCGGGCCCGCCTCCTCGAGCGCCTGGGACCGGTGGTGCGGGTGGTCGCCTCGGACGAGCGGTCACAGGCGCGCAACCGCCAGCTGGCCACCGAGCGCCTGGCCGGCCGGCTCGCAGCGGCGCTGCGCACCGAGCGATCCCGTGTCCCCACGGCGCCGAGCCGGGCGTCGAGGCGGCTCCGGGTGGAGCACAAGCGCCGCCGGGGTGAGCTCAAGCGCCTGCGGCGCCCCCCGCAAGAGAGCTGAGCGGCCAGCCCGCCAGGGCGGCGCGGGTGGCCTCGACGTCCTTCTCCATCTGGGCGACGAGCTCCTCTGGTGAGTCGAAGCGCTCCTCCGCCTTGAGCCAGGCCACGAACCGCACCTTCGCCCGCTCGTCGTAGAGATCGCCCGAGAAGTCCAGGAGGTATGCCTCCAGGACCGGTCGCTCCGCGTGCTCGTAGAAGGTGGGACGCCGACCGAGTGAGATGGCGGCGGGATGAACCGAGCCGTCGGGCCGCTCGTAGTAGCCGGCGTAGATGCCCTCGGCCGGCAGGAGGATCTCGGCGGGCACGGCGATGTTGGCGGTCGGAAATCCGAGCTCGGCGCCTCCCCGTGCGTCCCCGCGCTGCACCACGCCCCGCACCTCGTGCGGGCGTCCGAGGAGCCGGGCGGCGTCCGTCACCCGACCCTCGCGCAGCAGCGTGCGGATACGGGTCGACGACACCGCCTCACCTGGGCCCTGTGAGGACTCGCCCGCCTCGTCGACGAGGCCGAGACCGACGACCTCGAAGCCCCGCTCCTCCCCCATCCGGGAGAGGAGGGCGATGTTGCCGCGCCGGGCGTGGCCGAAGTGGAAGTCTCGACCCACGACGACGACCCGAGCCCGCAGGCATCCGACGAGCACCTCCTCGACGAAGTCCTCGGCCGACTCGCGGGACCGGCTCTCGTCGAAGGCGATGACGACGACGTGATCGACGCCGGTGTCGGCCAGCAGCTCGATCTTCTGCTCCAGGTCGGTGAGCAGCAGCGGAGCCGACTGCGGCCGCACGACCATGGCCGGGTGACGGTCGAACGTCACCACCGCGGTCGACAGGCCCTGGCGCTCGGCTCGCTCCCGTACCTCGGCGATGACGCGACGGTGTCCGAGGTGGACGCCGTCGTAGGCGCCGATCGTGACGGCGCTGCCCTCCTCGGGGCAGGGACACCGCCGTAGGTCGTTGATGACCTCCATCTCTCCCGAGGCTACTGGCTCGTCACGAGCACGACGGCGGGCTTCAACCAGGCGTCGTCGTTGGGCTCGTAGACGGCCAGCAACCGGCGCTGGTCGCCCACCACGGCCCATGGCCCCTCTCCGACCGCACCCAGCTCGGCCCGCTCGAGGCGGGCCCCGTGACCCACGGCGCTTCCGACGTCGTGGTCGACCTGGAGCTGCGGATAGTCCCTCATCGCCTCGGCCGGGCTGAGCACGGCATCCCCCGACAGCGCGTCGACGGGTCGGGCGTCATCGACGGAGAACGAGCCGACGGCCAGGCGGCGAAGGTTCCGGAGATGGGCGCCGCCGCCGAGCGCAGTTCCGAGGTCGGCGGCGAGGGTCCGCACGTAGGTGCCGGACGAGCAGTCCACTCCGATGCGGAGCACACCGGCAGTGTCGGTCGCGTCGACGTCGAAGCGCGACACGTGCACGGACCGAGCGTCCCGGTCGACCTCGATGCCCTTCCGGGCCAGCCGGTACAGGCGCTCACCGGCGACCTTCCGAGCCGACACCATGGGCGGCGTCTGCATGATCTCGCCGGTGAGCTCCCGCGCTGCGTGACGGGCCTGGTCGAGCGTGACACCCGACATGTCGAACCGGCCGACGACCTCCCCCTCGTCGTCGAGCGTGGTCGTCGCCGCGCCGAGAACGATCTCCGCCGCGTAGGACTTGGGGAGCGCGCCCAGGAAACGGGTCAGACGGGTGACCCGGCCCAGGGCGACCAACAGCACGCCGGTCGCGCCCGGATCGAGGGTCCCGGCGTGACCCACCCGCCGCTGGCCGAACAGGCGACGGCACCGGGCGACCACGTCGTGCGAGGTCCAACCCCTCTCCTTGTCGACCACGACGAGGCCGCAGGTGTCGGAGACGGCATCAGCCTCCGGCATCGGCTCCTGCGCCGGGACGGTCGAGCCGGCGGAGGATCTCCTCCACCCGCTCGCCTTCGACAACTCCGGGGTCTTCCCTGAACGCCAGCTGGGGTGTGCGCTTGAGCCGAACCTGGCGGCCGATCGCCGCCTGGAGCCGGACCCGATGCTGCTCCAGACCCTCGCGGGCCGTGTCGCTCAGCGAGCTCACGAACACCGTGGCGTGCCGGAGGTCGGGCTCGCTCTCCACTGCGGTGACGGTGACGAGCAGCAGTCGGTCGTCGTGGTCGGACAGCCGCTCGATCTCTCCCGCCACCACCTCGCGCAGGACCTCGTTGACCCGGGCCGTCCGGGGATAACGGGGTCGGCTCCCCTTGCTGCCACGTCGGTCCACCACCATGACCACCCCCTTGCGTCTATGCCCGGTCCAGCCAGCGGCGCTCGGCACCCAGCACCTCGACGTCGGGGTTGGACCATATGAAGCGTTCCACCTGGTCGAGCACCTCGTCCACGTGCCCGACGCTCGCTGCCACGGCGGCGAGCCCCAGGCCGGCCCGCTGCCACAGGTCCTGGTGGGCAACCTCGGCCGCCGCCACGGAGTAGCGCTGGCGGGCGCCTTCGAGGATGGGCTTGACGACGGCCCGCTTGGTCTTGAGCGAGCGGCTGTAGGGCAGGTGGAGGTCGACCTCCAGGACGCCTACGTGCGTGGAATCTCCCGCTCTTCGAATGTCTCGATGATGTCGCCCTCCCTCAGGTCCTGGAAGTCGGACAGACCGATGCCGCACTCGAAGCCCGACTGGACCTCCCGCACGTCGTCCTTGAAGCGGCGCAGGGAGGAAATGGCGCCCTTCCAGATCACGACTCCGTCTCGGATGAACCGAACCTTCGATCCCCGGGTGATGACGCCGTTGCGGACGTAGCAGCCGGCCACCGGGCCCACCCGCGGCACCCGGAACACGGCGCGGACCTCGGCGTCGCCGGTGACGATCTCCTCGAACTCGGGAGCCAGCATCCCGACGATGGCCGCCTCGATCTCCTCCAGCACCTTGTAGATGATCTCGTAGGTGCGGATCTCGACGTTCTGGGTCTCGGCCAGCTCCCGTGCCCGACGATCCGGGCGCACGTTGAAGCCGATGATCGTGGCGTTGGACGCCGCCGCCAACTGCACGTCGTTCTCGGTGATGCCGCCAACGGCCCGGTGCACGAAGCTGAGCCTCACCTCGTCGCGCTCCAGCTTGCGCAGGCTCTCGGTCAGCGCCTCCAGGGAGCCCTGGACGTCGGCCTTGAGGATGAGGTTGAGGGTGGCCGTCTCACCCCGCTGGATCTGCTCGAAGACGTCCTCGAGCTTGGCTCCCGGCGATGCCGAGGGCGTCGGGGTGTACCCGGCGAAGCGGATGCGCTGCTCCCGGGCCTCACCGATGGTCCGAGCGGTGCTCTGGTCCGCCGTGACCCGCAGCTCGTCACCGGCGCTGGGCACCTCCGAGAAGCCGAGCACCTCGACCGGTGTCGACGGCGTGGCCTCCTTGATGTAGTCGCCACGGTCGTCCACCAGTGCCTTCACCCGACCCCAGGCGGCGCCGGCGACCATGGGATCGCCGACCCGCAGGGTGCCCTTCTGGACGACGACCGTCGCCACCGGGCCCCGGCCGACGTCGAGGTTGGCCTCCAGCACGACCCCCCGGGCCCGCCCCTCCGGGTTCGCCGTCAGCTCCTGGACCTCGGCGAGGACGAGGAGCTGCTCGAGCAGCTCGTCGATACCCACGTTCTGCAGGGCCGACAGCTCGACCATGATCGTGTCGCCACCCCAGCGCTCGGGCACCAGGCCCTGGTCCGACAGCTGCTGCATGACCCGGGTGGGATCGGCATCCTCGCGGTCGATCTTGTTGATGGCGACCAGGATCGGCACCTCGGCGGCCCTGGCGTGGTCGAGCGCCTCGACCGTCTGCGGCATCACGCCGTCGTCGGCCGCGACGACGAGGACCACGATGTCGGTGACCTCGGCGCCCCGGGCGCGCATGGCCGTGAAGGCCTCGTGACCCGGCGTGTCGATGAAGGTGATGAGACGCCCGTCCTTCTCCGCCTGATAGGCACCGATGTGCTGGGTGATACCGCCGGCCTCGCCAGCGACGACGTTGGTCTCGCGGATCCGGTCCAGGAGCTTGGTCTTGCCGTGGTCGACGTGACCCATCACGGTGATCACCGGTGGGCGAGGCCGCCGGAGGGCGGGGTCCTCCTCCTCGTCGGCCTCGAAGTACTTGGCCTGGAGGGCGGCCTCCTGCTCCTCACCAGCGTCGACGAGGCGCACCTGGGCGCCGATCTCGGCCGCGAACAGCTCGATCATGTCGTCGGACAGCGACTGGGTGGCCGTGACCATCTCGCCCTGGAGCAGGAGGAAGCGCACCACGTCGCCCGCCGAGCGGTTGAGCTTGGGCCCGATGTCCTGGGCGGTGGAGCCCCGCTCGACGACCACCTCTTCCTCCGGGACCGGCGCGTTGGAGGGGGTGTAGGTGGTCAGCTGGGTGGGCTCGAGCTCCTCCAGGTTGCGCCGGCGGCGTCGAGGCCGGCGCTGCGGGGGACGGCCCCGACCGCCTGGTCCGCCTCGTCCAGCCGGAGGCGGCGGCATCGGCCCGCGTCCCAGCCCACCGCCGGGACGGCCGCCTCCGTAGCCGCCGCCAGGGCGGGGACCTCCGTACCCGCCCGGACGGCCGGTGCCGGTCCCCCCGGTCGGACGGCTGCCACCGCCGGGACGGCCGCCGCCGGCAGGTGGGCGGGGCCCGCTGGGCGCGCCCCGACCACCCACGCCCGGCGGCGGGGGGATCGGGCGGCCGGTGGACGATCGCGGAGGTCCTCCGGGCGGGGGCGGGATGGGCCTGCCGGTGCTGGGGCTGACCGGTGGGCGACCGCCGCTGCCGGACGGGGGACTCGGGCGGTCCCCAGGCCCGCCGGAGGGGCGGCGCGTCGGCTCTGCGGGCGGCGACGGCGCTTCCGCCGATCGGCCTCCTCGTGCGCTCGGGCCCGGTTCGGCCTGGCGCGGTCGTCGGGAGGTGGGCGCCTCCAGGGAGGGGCCAGGGGATGGACGTCGATCCACGGGCGGCCGCGATGCCGGACCACGGGTCTCGCTCGGCGGCGCCGGTGCCGAGGGGGCGGCCGGGCCGGCCGCAGCCGGGGCGGCCACGTCGGGGCCCTCAGCGGTCGGCGCAGGACCGGCAGCTGCTGGCGGAGGAGCGGCGGCGGCGGGCCGAGCAGGCTCGCCGCCGGGCTCGGACCGGGGCCGGGACGGGGTGGCTCGGGAGGGGCGGGCACCGGCGTCCTCGGGCGCCGGAGCGGGGGCGCGGGCGCCGCCACTCGATCGCACCGGAGCGGCGCGCTGGGGTGCAGGTGCGGCGCGCTCCGGGGCCGGCGCCTCCTCGGGCGCGACGGCCCGCCGCAAGCCCTCGCGGTCGGCCTTGCGCCGGGCGCGGTCGGCCTGGGCGTCCTCGATGCTCGAGGAATGGCTCTTGACCCCGATCCCCAGGGACTCGCAGAGGTCGAGCGCCTCCTTGTTGGTCACGCCGAGCTCGCGGGCGAGCTCGTAGACACGGATCTTCTTCGCCAACTGCTAGTTCAGTCCTCTCTTGGTTCGTACTGCCCGAGGGTGCTTATCCTCCCACACCCCCCGCCGATCCCGGGTCTCTCGCCGGGCCGGCGATCGTGGCTCGCAACGTGTCGACTGCGAGCCGGTCGACCGGAGCCCGCAGGGCCCTCGAGAACCCGTCCCGTCGCCGGGCCAGGTCCACGCACCGGGTCGACCCTGCGCACACCCACGCTCCCCGCCCTGGCTGGTGCCGCCCGACGGCCAGGTCCCCCGTGCTCGTGCGAACCACCCGCACCAACGCCGCTGGAGACGTCGTGCGGCGGCAGCCGACACAGGTCCGGCGCGGGGCTATGCGGGAGCCTCCTCTTCGTCGGCCGCCTTGGCGGCCACCTCACCCCCCTTGACCTCCTCTCCGGTCGCCGCTGCCTCCTCGGGGGCGGCATCCTGGGGCGCAGCCGGCGCAGCCGGGGCGGGCTCGCCGGATCCCGCCGACGGGGCGGGCTCACCCGGCCCGGCAGTCGGGTCCCCGAGGGACCACGCCTCGGCCGTGACGGCCTCGCCGCCCTCGGCCGGCTGCCAGACGAGGTCCCCGGACTCGTTCTGGACCCACTCGCCCTCGGCCCACTCCTCGCCGCCGTAGCCGGCCTCCTCCTCGGCCAGCTGGGTCTCGCTCTTGATGTCGACCCGCCAGCCGGTCAGGCGGGCGGCGAGACGGGCGTTCTGGCCCTCCTTGCCGATGGCCAGGGAGAGCTGGAAGTCGTGGACGACCACCGTCGCCGTGCCCGCATCGTCGTCCAGGCGCACCTCCTTCACCTTCGCCGGCTGGAGGGCTCGCAGCACGAACTCGGCGGGGTCCTCGGAGAAGGGAACGATGTCGACCTTCTCGCCCCGCAGCTCGTTGGTGACCATCCGGACTCGGGCGCCCCGAGCACCCACGCACGCCCCCACCGGATCGACGTTGGCGTCGTTCGACCAGACGGCGATCTTGGTGCGGTGCCCAGGCTCGCGGGCGGCCGCTTTGATCTCGACGACCCCGCTGCTGATCTCGGGGACCTCGAGCTCGAACAGGCGCTTGATGAGACCGGGATGGGTGCGGCTGACCACGATCTGCGGGCCCTTGGTGGTCTTGCGGACCTCGACGATGTAGGCCTTGAGCCGGGCGCCGTGGTCGTAGCGCTCGTACGGCACCTGCTCGGCCTGGGGCAGCAGGGCCTCCACCTTCCCGAGGTCGAGCAGGGTGTAGCGGTTGTCGCTCTGCTGGATGATGCCGGTGACGATGTCGCCCTCGCGCCCTGCGTACTCCTCGTACTTGAGGTCGCGCTCCGCCTCGCGGATCCGCTGGAGGATCACCTGCTTGGCGGTCTGGGCGGCGATGCGCCCGAAGTCGTCGGGGGTGTCGTCCCACTCGCGGACGACGTTGCCGTCCTCGTCCAGCTCCTGGCCGTAGACCCGGATCTCGCCCGACTGCGGGTCGATCGTCACGACGGCCTCCTCGGCCGCGCCGGGCATGCGCTTGTAGGCCGAAACGAGCGCGTTGGCCAGGGCATCGAGCAGTGTCTCGACGCCGATTCCCTTGTCCCGGGCGATCTGCTGGAGCGCCTCCAGGAACTCGAAGTTGCTGCTGCTCTTGCTCATGACGTCGTGGCCTTCTTGGTCGCGTGGGGCGAAGGGCGATGCGGACCTCGACGGGCACGACGCGGGTCGCCGCGACCGGGCTCGGTGGGTCCCCACGCGAACGTGGTCCGGGCCCGCTCGATGTCGGCATAGGCGATCGGGCGCCCCTCCTCGGGGAGGTCGGGACCCACGATGACCACGCCCGAGCCGTCGGCGTGGGTCAGCCGACCGGCGACGCGTCGCTCTCCGTCGGTCCCCGGTCTGGTCTTGACGCTCACGTCGGACCCGACGAACCGCTGGAACTGCTCGGGCGTGCGCAGTGGCCGCTCGACGCCCGGGCTGGTGACCTCGAGGGTGTAGCGCCCGCCGGGCAGGGGATCGTCGCGATCGAGCGCGGCCGAGATGGCCCGGTTGACGTCGCTCAGGGCGTCAAGGTCGATGCCGCCGGGTCGGTCCACCGTCACCCGGACGAGACCCCCACCGACCTGGATGTCCACGAGCTCGAGGTCCGAGGTGGACAGCACCGACTCGATCAGCTCGTGAGCTCGGCTCGCCTGACCCATCTCGCACCTCCTCTCGTCTCGTCACGGACCGCCCTTGCTGACGCAAGAGGCGTGGGCACCGCCCACGCCTCTCTGCTCCGCATTTCTCGAACTGAACGGCTACAGGAGTAGTATAGCAATGCCGGCCGATTCGGACGCGTGTGTCCTCGCGTCCAATATCGGCCCATCGACTCGAATTCGCTGCTGCGACGAGGGCGCCTCCAATAGCATCGCCTGGTGCCCCGCGCCCCCATTCTCACCCCCCGAGCCGACGACTTTCCCCGCTGGTACCAGGACGTCGTCGCCAAGGCCGAGCTGGCCGACAACGGTCCCGTGCGGGGCACGATGGTCATCCGGCCCTACGGGTACGCCATCTGGGAACGGATCCAGCAGGGGCTGGACGCCCGGATCAAGGCAGCCGGCGCCCAGAACGTCTACTTCCCCCTCATGATCCCCGAGTCGTACGTCCACCGGGAGGCCGAGCACGTCGAGGGGTTCAGCCCCGAGCTCGCGGTCGTCACCCACGGAGGCGGCCGCAAGCTGGAGGAGCCCGCCGTGCTCCGCCCCTCAAGCGAGACGGTGATCGCCGGCTACTTCGCCAAGTGGGTCCAGAGCTACCGGGACCTCCCGCTGCTGGTGAACCAGTGGGCCAACGTGGTGCGCTGGGAGCTGCGGCCCCGCCTCTTCCTGCGCACCACGGAGTTCCTGTGGCAGGAGGGCCACACCGTCCACGAGAGCGAGCAGGACGCCCGCCGGTACGCGTTGCGCATCCTCGACGAGGTCTACCGGGACTTCATGGTCGAGGTCCTCGCCGTGCCCGTGCTGATGGGGCGCAAGACCGAGCGCGAGCGCTTCGCCGGTGCCACCACGACGTGGACCTGCGAAGCCATGATGTCCGACGGCAAGGCGCTCCAGATGGGCACCAGCCACGAGCTGGGGCAGAACTTCTCGCGGGCGTTCGGGATCGAGTTCCAGTCGGAGACCGGCGAGTCGGTGCACGGGTGGCAGACGTCGTGGGGCGCCTCGACCCGGCTCGTGGGTGGGCTCGTCATGGCCCACGGCGACGACGACGGCCTGCGCCTGCCGCCCCGCCTGGCTCCCATCCAGGTGGTCGTCGTGCTGGTCCGGGACGAGAACGGCACCGGACCGGCGGCCGAGCGGCTGACGAGCGAACTGGCCTCGGCCGGTCACCGGGTGGAGCTGGACGCCGCGACCGACACCTCCTACGGCCGCCGGGTGACCGACTGGGAGCTGAAGGGCGTGCCCGTACGCATCGAGATCGGTCCTCGCGACCTGGCGGCGGGCACCGTGTCGCTCATCCGGCGTGACAACGGCTATCGAGCCGACATCGCCCTCGACCGGGTGGTGGTGTCGGTCAACGCCGCCCTCGAGGAGGCCCAGGCGGCCATGCTCGCCGACGCCGAAGCGCAACGGGAGCAGCGGACGGCCGACGTCTCCTCGGTCGCCGAGGCCATCGAGGCGACCAAGGTCGGCTTTGCTCGTCTCTCGTGGGGGCGGCTGGGGACCGACGGAGAGGCCGAGCTCGCCGCCGCCGGAGTATCGGTCCGTTGCCTGCTGGCGGCCGACGGAGGCCTCCCCCGACCCGGGGGTTCGGCCCACGACCTGGCCGTCGTCGGCCGGGCCTACTGAGGGCGCTAGAACTCGGTCGCGCAGAAGGGCAACGGCTCGCAGGCGAACAGGGCGTCCGCCCGGGCCGCCGCGCCTGCGACGCGCTCGGCCACCCGGCCCCCGCGGGCGAGCTCGGAGAAGCTCACCCCACCCAGAAAGGTCGAGCCCAGGTCGGCGGCCCCGAGGGACAGGTCGGCGCCCGACCCGCTGACCGATCGGGCCTCGGCGCCCGATGGGCCCGCCTCCAGGCGCCACGTGCCGTCGTTCCACGGGCAGAACGGATCGTCGACGTCGACGACCAGCGCGTCCTCGACCGGATAGCGCCGGGCCTCGAGGGCGGCGGGCAGGTCGACCAGGCGCACCCACAGGTGGTCCTGCATCCAGGTGAGACGGAGGCGACGGGGGTCCGGCAGCATCCAGCGGACGTGCTCGTCGAGCCGGCGGCCGCGGACGTGCGCGCCTCGGGTCAGGTCGACGTCGCACACGAACGCCCAGAGGTCGGCGTAGGCCGCGTCGGTCGTGGCGCACAGCTCTTCCACCCGCACCGTCGCCCTGTCGACGTCGCCGCCTTCCCCGCGCCGGTCGAACCGGTACGACGCGTAGCCGTCGACCTCGCCGCCAGGGCTGGTGTGAACGGCGTGGAACAGCGGGCCGGCGCCGCTCTGACGACCCTCGCGGTCGCTGAAGAAGCTGTCCCACCATGGCTGGGCCCGGTCGACCTCGCCCGGTCGTCCCCTTCTCGCTTCGTCGTACACCGCCGGGAACGCGCTCGCTGCCACCTCGGCGGGCACGAGCTGGATGGTGCCCTCGGGTGTGCGCGCCAGCCCCGTCGGCCGGTCGATCTCGTAGGTGGCGACGAAGGTGGCCGGGCCGTAGCCGAACCGTCCGTAAATGCCACCCTCGCTGGCCGTGAGCACGGCCAGGGCCTCTCCCCGGTCGCGCACGTCGTCGAGCTGGCGGCGCATCATCGCCCGCAGGAGCCCGAGCCGGCGGTGCGTCGGCTGCACGCCGACGTAGGACACGCCGGCGGCCGGCGCCGCGCTGAGACCGGGCAGCGTCAGCTCGAAGCTGAAGGCGCCGGCGGTGGCCACGATGCTGACCCCGTCGAGGATGGCCAGGCTCCGGTCGACCTCGACCCCCCCTGCCTCGACATCGACCGCCTCGTCATCGAGCTGGATGCCGAAGGCGCCTTCGGAGCATCGCAGGAAGCTCGGGACCTCCTCCTCGGTGACCGGCCGTAGCTCGAAGTCCACCGCCCCTGTCTACTGCGCGCCCTCCTGGTGTGACAGCTGTTTGCGAATCAGCTCCACCCTGCTCTCGCTCTGGTTGACGTCGCCGCCCCGGTCCTCGAGGAGAGCCTGGCGGTCGGCCTCGGCCGCCGCCTCGGCACCGGCGTCGGCGGCTGCCAGCCGCGCCTCGATCCCCTCGGCCGCCAGGCGCTCGGCCTCGGCGACGAGCGCCTCGACCATCTCGTCCTCGGGCACGACGCGGACGATCTTGCCCTTGATGAACAGGTGGCCCCGCCCGCGCCCGGCGGCGATGCCGAGGTCGGCTTCCCTGGCCTCGCCGCGCCCGTTGACGACGCAACCCATGACCGCGACCTGGATCGGCAGGTCGCGGTCCACCATTGCCTCCTGGGCGGTCTTGGCCACGCCGATCACGTCGATCTCGGCCCTGCCGCACGACGGGCAGGCGATGAGGTCCAGGCCCTTGCGCTCGCGGAGGCCGAGCGCCTCCAGGAGCTGACGACCGGCGCGCGCTTCCTCGACGGGATCGGCCGTGAGCGAGTACCGGATCGTGTCACCGATGCCTTCGGCCAGGAGGGTGGCGATGCCGGCCGTCGCCTTCAGGAGACCACCCGGTGGCGGCCCTGCCTCGGTCACGCCGAGGTGAAGCGGGTGATCCACCGTGTCGGCCAGCTGGCGGTAGGCCTCGATCATGAGCGGGACGTTCGACGCCTTCACCGAGATCTTCACGTCGTGGAAGTCGACTTCGTCGAAGTACGCCAGCTCCATCATGGCCGACTCGACCAACGCCTCGGGCGTGGCGCCCCCGTGCTTCTTGTACAGCTGGGGATGCAGCGACCCGGCGTTGACGCCGACACGGATCGGCACGCCGCGGTCCTTGGCCTCGTTGGCGACGAGCTTGATCTCCTCGGGCTTGCGCAGGTTGCCGGGGTTGAGCCTGAGACAGTGGACGCCCGCCTCGAGCGCGGCCAGAGCCATCTCGTAGTGAAAGTGGACGTCGGCGACGATCGGCACCGGCGAGCGGGGGACGATGCGGGCGAGCCCCTCGGCCGCCTCCGACTCGTTGCACGTGCAGCGCACGATGTCGGCGCCACCGCCGGCCAGGGCGTAGATCTGCGACAGCGTGCCCTCGACGTCGGCGGTCTTGGTGATCGTCATCGACTGCACGCTGACCGGGGCGTCGCCGCCGACGGCGACGTCGCCGACCATGATCTTGCGGCTGGGGCGGCGGGGGGCGGCGATGACAGGGGGTCGGCTCATCGGGTCCTCACTGGAAGGGGTTCGCCAGCGGATGGGTCACGTCCATGTAGATGGCGGTCACTCCGAGAACGACCAGCACGAGGAAGACGAGATAGGTGGCGGGGAGCAGCTTGGCCACGTCGACGTGATAGCGGCGACCCCGCCGGGAGCGAGCCCGCTCGTACACGGCGATGGCGACGTGACCGCCGTCCAGCGGCAGCATGGGGAACAGGTTGAACAGCCCGACGAACACGTTGATGCTGAACAGCAACGTGAGCACGTCCCGCAGACCGGCGTGCGACGCCTGGGACGCCAGCCGGACGATCCCGATGGGTGACGTCAACCGGGGGTTGTTGTTGTTGGACGTCGCCTGCTGCTGGCTCTGGCTGGTTCCCGTGGGGCTCGTCACCTGGTGGGTGTAGTTGCTGATGCCGTGCGGGGAGAACACGCTGCCCAGCGCCTTGAGCGTCACCCACGAGAAGCGACCGAGGTCGGTCGTCGACTTGCCCACGGCCACGATCGGGTTGGTCGTCTGCACCGGTGAGGTCAGCTGCACACCGATGATGCCGTAGGGGGTGGCGGAGGGCGGCACCGCGGTCTGGCCCTGCACCTTGACCGTCCGCTCGTCGATCGGCGTCACCCTGATCGTCTGCAGGTCGCCGTGTCGCTTGACCACGAGGGTCACCTGCTGCCCGGCGTGGCCCTGGATGTAGGAGACCAGCTGGTCGGACGACGCCAGGTTCCGCCCGTCGATCGAGACGAACACGTCGCCAGGCTGGAGCCCGGCCAGGCGGGCCGGGCTGGCCGTCCCCTGAGAAGAGGACCCACAGGATGAGGAAGGCCAGGATGAAGTGGACCGCCGAGCCCGCCACCGCAACCGAGAGCCGACGCCCGAAGGGCTGCTGGCGATAGGTGCGGGGCTCGTCAGCGGGGTCGACCTCCTCGAGGTTGCTCATCCCGATGATCTTCACGTAGCCGCCGGCCGGGATGGCCTTGACCCCGTACTCGGTCTCGCCGCGACGGATCGACCACAGACGCGGTCCGAACCCGAGGAAGTACTCGGTCACCTTCATGTTGCCCCACTTGGCCGTGGCGAAGTGGCCGAGCTCGTGGAGCATGATCATGATGACGATGGCCAGCACCACCGCGAGCGTGCCGGTGGTGCCCGTGAACACCGCAGCCGCCACGCCGGCGCCGACGACGAGCAGGAGACGTGCGACCGCCCGCCGCTGCTCGGCCGGATCGGTCAGCGGCACGGGAACCCGGCGCCTCGAGCCCGGAGGTCCGGGCGGGGGTCCCGGAGGAGGTCCGGGTCCGGCCCCCGCCGAGGCTCCGGGGGGTGCGCCGGGAGGGGTGCGGGGTGGCGACCCCGGCGTCGGGGGTGCCTGCTCTTCGCTGGAGCGGCCTCCCGGGGCGCTCTCCTCGCTGGAGCGGCCTCCCGGGCCGCTCTCGGGGCCGAGGTCGCTCATGCCGCGCGACACCTGTGCTGCACGGCGACCCGCGCCGCCTGGCGCGCCTGACGGTCGGCCTCGAGCACGCCGTCCACGTCGACCAGCTCGGTCGGCTGGTACGCGCCCAGTGCGTCCTCGACGACCTCGGCGATGCCGAGCCAGGGCAGGGTGCCGTCGAGGAACGCCGCCACGGCAACCTCGTTGGCGGCGTTCAGCCAGGCGGGCGCGGCCCCTTCCATCCGGCCGGCCTCGTAGGCGAGTCGCAGGCAGGCGAAGGCGTCCAGATCGGGCTCCTCGAAATCGAGCCTGTCGAGACGGGTCCAATCGAGCACGCCGAAGGGCTCCCGGAGCCGGTCGGGATAGCGCAGGGCGTACCCGATCGGGAGCCGCATGTCCGGCTGTGACAGCTGGCCGACCGTCGCACCGTCGCAGAACTCCACCATCGAGTGCACCACCGACTGCGGATGAACGATCACCTCGATGCGCTCGTACTCGACCCCGAAGAGCGCGTGGGCCTCGATCACCTCGAGCCCCTTGTTCATCAGCGTCGACGAGTCGATGGTGATCTTCGGCCCCATGCTCCACGTCGGATGGGCCAGCGCCTCGTCGAGCGTGACGGAGGTCAGATCGGCGCGCTTGCGGCCCCGGAACGGTCCCCCACTGGCGGTGAGCACGATGCGGGCGATCTCGTCGACCGCGCCCGAGCCGGCCCGCAGACACTGGTGGAGCGCGCAGTGCTCCGAGTCGACGGGCAGGATCTCGGCCCCCGGCGTCGCCCGCGCCCGCTGCACGACGGGGCCGGCGGCGATGAGCGATTCCTTGTTCGCCAGGGCCAGGCGCCGGCCGGCGTCGAGCGCAGCCAGCGTCACCGGCAACCCGGCGAAGCCGACCACCCCGTTCACCACCACGTCGGCGGCGGCGGCGATGGCCGCAAGGGATCCTGGCCCGGCCAGCACCTCCGTCCCCGGGGGAACCTGCTCGCGCAGGCGGGGGGCCAGGTCCGGATCGGCCACGGCGACCTGCCGGGGCCGCAGCTGGCGCGCCTGGGCCGCCAACTGGTCGACCGACCGGTTGGCTCCCAGCGCCACGACCTCGAGGGCGCCGGGATCAGCACGGACGACGTCGATGGCCTGGGTGCCGATCGAGCCGGTGGAGCCGACGAGGCTGACGGTGGTCATTCGGAGGTCAGGCGGTGCTCACCCGCCGAAGTTGATGAGCCGCACCAGATAGTACGTGGCCGGGACGACGAAGAGCAGCGCGTCGACCCGGTCCAGCACGCCACCGTGACCGGGCAGGATCCAGCCCATGTCCTTGACGCCGATGTCCCGCTTGAGCAACGACTCGCACAGGTCGCCCAGCGGCGCGGCAACGGCCACGACCAGACCCAGGGCGATGCCCCTCGACGTGGTCCACGGGCTGATCTGGCTCACGACGACGGCGCCCACCAGCACGCTGGCGACCGTGCCTCCGATCAACCCTTCCCACGTCTTGTTGGGGCTGATGGCGGGGGCGAGATGATGGCGCCCGAACCGGGCCCCGACGAGGAAGCTCCCCACGTCGTAGCCCACGGTCGCCACGGCCGCACCGAGGAGCAGCGCCACCCCGTGCCGGTTGGGGAACATCCGCGGATCGAGCAGGAGGGCGGCGAACGACCCGAGGAACCCGACCCACATGAAGCCGAGGAGGGTCACGGCGACGTTGACCGTGGGGCGGTCCCTCACCACGCCCACCAGGTACCACAGGAGGGTGAACACCACCACCAGCCCGAGCACCAGCGGGATGGCCGACTCACCCTTCATGTAGGCCCCGATCAGTATCCCGACCGTCGCGACCAGTCCCACCAGGGTGGCGGGGCGGTACCCGGCACGACGGAGGACTCCGAACAGCTCGGCCGCCGCCGGGGTCACGATGAGCAGCACGAGGACCAGCGCCGTGAGCGAGCCCAGCTTGAACAGGATGACGGCGGCGAGCCCGATACCCATGCCGGTGAGGAGCCGCGTCGTGAGGTCGCTTCGCTGCGGCCGACCCTGCCGGGACGGCGTCGGCGTGGTCGTCGACGGCTCCGATCGATCCGGCCTCGAAGGCGGCGCGCTGGGCGCCTGGCTCGCGAACCGTCCCGTCTCGGCGGTGGGGTCGTCGAGGTCGCCCAGCGAGAACGGTCGGTCGGTCGGCCGGGGGCCGGGGCTCGGCCAGTCGCTCGGGTCGTCCTCGGCGCGGCCGCCGGGACCCTCCCCCTGCGCGCCGTCGAAGGGCGCGGCAACCTTCTCGGTTCCGATGATGCGGATGCCGTCGCCGGGAGTCGGGCCTGCCTGCGGCCGGCCTTGCGTCTCGTTCTCGTCCATGGAGGCTCTCCTGTCGTCCCGCCGGCCTCACGAACCGGCCTGTCTCGGGCGCCCTTCCTGAAGCGACGATCAGATGTCGAGGAGCTCTTGCTCCTTGTGGTGCAGGACGCGGTCGATCTCGGCCACGTAGTGATGGGTGATCTTCTCGAGCTCCTTCTCGGCCCGCTCCAGCTCGTCGGACGAGATGTCTCCGTCGTGCTCCAGCGCCTCGAGCTCGTGACGGGCGGCCCGTCTCACGCCGCGGGCGGCCACCTTCCCCTCCTCGGCCTTGTGGCGCACCACCTTGACGAGCTCCTTGCGCCGCTCCTCGGTGAGGGGAGGAAAGGCGAGGCGGATCACCTGTCCGTCGCTGGACGGGGTGATCCCGAGATCGGAGTGGAGGATGGCCCTCTCGATCGCCTTGAGGGAGCCCTTGTCGTAGGGCGAGATGACGAGCAGGCGGGCGTCGGGGACGCTGAACCCGGCCAGCTGCTGGAGGGGAACCTCCGAGCCGTAGTACTCGACCTTGAGCTTCTCCACCAGCGACGGCGTCGCCCGCCCCGTGCGCACCCCGCCGAACTCCGTCTGCGTGTGGCCCACCGCCTTGCCCATCTTGTCCCGGGCCTCGTCGAGGGCGGCGCCGATGAGTGAGTCGTCCATCACGTTATAAGCGTACCGATAGGCTCACCCCCGAGGGCGCGACCGATGTTCCCCTCGCTCATGAGGTCGAAGACCAGGATGGGAAGCCCGTTGTCCTTGCAGAAGGTGACGGCGGTCAGGTCCATGATCTTGAGGTCGCGGGAGACGACCTCCATGAACGAGATCCGGTCGAACCGGACCGCGGTCGCATCGACCTTGGGATCGGCCGAGTAGACGCCGTCGACCCCCGAGTGGGTGCCCTTCAGGATCGCATCGGCCTCGATCTCGGCTGCCCTGAGCGCGGCGGGCGTGTCGGTGGTGAAGTACGGGTTCCCCATCCCGGCGGCGAAGATGACGACCCGTCCTTTCTCCAGGTGGCGCATGGCTCGCCGGCGGATGTAGGGCTCGGCGACCTCGGCCATCTCGATGGCCGAGAGGACCCTGGTCGGCTGACCCTGGCGCTCGATGGCGTCCTGGAGCGCCAAGGCGTTGATCACCGTGGCCAGCATTCCCATGTAGTCCGAGGTGGCGCGGTCCATCCCGGTACCGGCACCGGTCGTTCCCCGCCAGATGTTGCCGCCGCCGATGACCACCGCCAGCTCGACCTGGAGCTCGGATCGGGCATGGGCGATCTCGCCGGCCATACGCTCGACGACGGACGAGTCGACCGTCTCGTCAGATGCCGAGCTGGCCAGCGCCTCCCCGGAGATCTTGAGCACGACACGCCGCCAGCGGGGGGAGCCGGGCTGCCGGCGGGCGTGGAGCACTCAGGCCCCGACCTCCACCTGGGCGAAGCGGGTCACCTTCGCCTCGCCGAGCAGTTGGGCGATCGTCCGCTTCTCGTCACGGACGTAGGCCTGCTCCAGCAGGCACCGCTCCTTGAACCAACCGGTGAGCCTGCCCTCGACGATCTTGGGCAGGGCCGCATCGGGCTTTCCCTCCTTGCGGCTGATGCTCTCGATGGTCGCCCGCTCCGCCTCGACCTCGCTCGCAGGCACGTCGTCGCGGGCCAGGTACGTGGGTCGCGCGAAAGCGATGTGCACCGCGACCTCGTGGGCGAGCTCCTTGGTGCCGCGCTCGAGCTCCACCAGGACGGCGTTGACCCCCCTCCCGTTCTGGATGTGCAGGTAGCTGTCCAGGATCGCCCCGTCGGCGGGTACGAAGTGGACGACCCGGCCGACGCTGATGTTCTCCTTGAGCGTCACCTTCAGCTCGTCGACGTCGGCCTGACGCTCGGCCGCGGCCTGCTCGCCCTTCGCCGCGACGGCCTGGGTGAGCTCCTCGACCAGGCGCACGAACTCGGCCGATTTGGCCACGAAGTCCGTCTCGCACCGCAGCTCGACGATCGCGCCGGGCCCGTCGACCATGACCGACACGGCGCCCTGTGAGCTGGGGCGGTCGCTGCGGCGACCGGAGCTGGCCAGCCCGTGCTCCCGCAGCCAGCGTCGGGCTCGTTCGACGTCCCCCTCGCTCTCCTCGAGGGCGCGCTTCGCATCGAGCATCCCGGCGCCGGTCGCCCGGCGAAGGGCCTGAACGTCCTTGGCAGTGAACTCGGGCATCGCTACTGCTCCCGGGCCTCGGCGGGAGCCGCAGCGGACGGAGCTGCCGTCGACGTGGTCGTGCCCTCCGACGACTCCCCGTCGGCGCCGGTCGCCGGAGCCGCGTCACCCGGAGCTGATTCCGCTGCGGCCGGGCCGGGCTGGGCGGAGCCGGGCCGGCTGCGAGCGAGCTCGGCCAGCCGGTGCTCTCGCTCCTGGGCCTGGAGGGCCGCCTGTCGGCGGGCCTCCGCCTGCTCCCGGGCTCGCCGTTCCTCCGCCGCCGGGTCCGGCGTCGGAGGAGGTCCGCCCGCCGGCGCTCCGCTGCGCCGGGACGCGATGAAGCTGCCCTCCTTGACGGCGTCGGACAGGATCCGGCACATCAGGGTGCCCGCCCTGATGGCGTCGTCGTTGCCCGGGATGACGTACTGGATGACGTCGGGGTCGCAGTTGGTGTCGACGACCGCGAGGATCGGCAGACCGAGCTTGTTCGCCTCCGTGACCGCGATGTGCTCCTTCTTGGTGTCGATCACGAAGATGGCGTCGGGCAGCCGGGTCATGGTGCGGATGCCGCCCAGGTTGCGCTGGAGCTTGTCGAGCTCCCGCCCGAGGATGAGGGCCTCCTTCTTCGGCATGGCGTCGAAGTCACCGGCGGCCTTCATGCGCTCGTACTCCTGCATCTTCTTCACGCGACCGCTGATGGTGGCGAAGTTGGTGAGCATGCCGCCGAGCCACCGCTCGTTCACGTAGGGCATGCCGCACTCGTCGGCGTACGACGAGATGGCGTCCTGGGTCTGCTTCTTGGTGCCGACGAACAGGACCGTGCCGTTGCCAGCCACGAGGTCCCGTACGTACGAGTAGGCGACCTCGATGCGCTTGAGCGTCTGGTTGAGGTCGATGATGTAGATGCCGTTGCGCTCGCCGAAGATGAAACGACGCATCTTCGGGTTCCAGCGGCGCGTCTGGTGACCGAAGTGCACCCCGGCCTCCAGCAACTGCTTCATGGTCACGACGGCCACGAGTGGCTCCTTCCCATCGGTTGTCCGACCCCGTGCGAAGCGCCCCGAAGGGCGACCGTGGGCACGCACGGGTGATGGTCTCGCCGGGCGGACGACCGGCCCGACCCGTCGAGCTTACCGAACCGAAGAGCGGTATCCCCGCCTTCACGCTCTCGGGTGGGTCTTCTCGTAGACCGTGACCAGGTGGTCCTTGCTCACGTGGGTGTACACCTGGGTGGTCTCGAGGCTGGCGTGGCCCAGCAGCTCCTGGACCACCCGGAGATCGGCGCCCCCGTCGAGGAGATGGGTGGCGAAGCTGTGCCGGAGGGCGTGGGGGTGGGTGGGCACCCCCGACCGTCGGTCGAGGATGCGCCGGACGTCCCGCGGGCCCAGCCGGTTGCCCCGGGCGTTGAGGAAGATGGCGTCGGCGGGAGAGCCGGGTCGGACGAGAGCCTCCCGCCCGTGCTCCAGCCACCCTCGGAGGGCATCGACACACGCGGCGTGCATCGGAACCCGGCGCTGCTTCGACCCCTTCCCCCAGACCACGACGATCCCCGAGGCGAGATCGAGGTCTCCGAGGTCCAGGCCCGTCAGCTCCGAGACCCGCAGCCCGCTGCCGTAGAGCAGCTCGAGCACGGCGTCGTCACGACGCCGCACGGCGTCGGGAACGTCGTCGGTGCGCGGACCAGGCGTGTCCAGCATGGCCTCGATCTCGGTGCGGGTCAGCACCCTCGGGAGGCGGTCCTCGCCGGCGGGGGCGGAGAGGCGGCGTGCCGGGTCCGACGCCAGTGACCCGCTGCGGCGGAGCCAGTCGAAGTAGCGGCGCAGCGCCGCAGCCTTGCGGGCGATCGTGTTCCGCGCATAGCGCCGTGTGCCCAGGTAAGCGAGGTACCTGCGCAGGAGCATGCGATCGACGGCATCGGGAGCGCGGAGACCTCCTCGCTCGGCCCACTCGGTGAACGCGGCCACGTCGCGTGCATAGGCCTCGACCGTGCCGGGCGCGGCACCGGTGAGCGAACGGGAGAACGATTCGAGCTGCCAGGCCACCGACCAACGACGGTAGTGGCGGCCGGCCTCGATTCCGCGGATGCAACGATACGGCGCCGTCCTGGCGCCGTCCTGCCGGCTATCCCGTATCGATCTCGACGGCGCCGCTGTCGCGCAACCAGCGCTCGAGGATCCGTGCCTCCTCGCCCAGGTGCTGGCGCATCCCCACGACGATCGCCCGCTCGACCAGGCCACCCACGACCGGGTACCTGACCCGTAGGTCGCCCCCCATCAGCTGGCGCGTGGCCCGGTCGCCCGCGGGCTCGAACCGGTACGAACCCTGGCATTGCAGCCGGTCGGCGTAGTGATCGGGAACGATCTCGAAGTCCATCCGGTGCGCTGCCCGATCGAAGGTCGAGTGGTCGACCCATGTCAGCCGGGCAGGGTCGAGCACGGCTCGCGCCGGACCGGAGAGGTTTCCGGAGAACGCATACTGCACCCGGAGATGAACGAGGTTGTCGCCAGGGCCCTCGACGCGGCGCTCGACGACCTCCGGCGGCCGGATGGCGGACATGTCACCGAGGGCGGCGTAGAAGGCCGGCTCGAGGAACGCCGCCTCTACTGCGTCGCGAGGTGCATCGATCGACTGCTCGACGGAGAAACGCACACAGCTGAATCTAAGCCACCTGGGAGTAGTGCCCAGCCGCAGGTATGGGTATGGACAACGTCGAACCCTCATGACCATATGGGTGTACCGTTGGCCAATCAGACGGCGCCTTCGGGCGACGGCCTCGCCCGGCCAGATTGGCGACCTGGCTCTCCGCAGTCGGAAGAACAGCCCTTGCCTCTAGCAGCGAACACCATTCACCTCCCGGCCCCCCGGGCTTTCGCCCGCCACGCACTGCCGGGCTTGCTCGAGAGCACGGTGGGTCCGGTGGCGCTGTTCTACGCGATGCTCTCGCTGCTCGGCCTGCGGGGCGCCCTGCTCGCCACCGTGGCCTTCTCCTACGTCGCACTTGGCCGGCGGGTCGTGACGGGTAGGCCCGTGCCGGGGCTTCTCGTGTTGGCCTGTGCGCTGCTGACCGTGCGAACGGCGCTGGCCATGGCCACTGGGAGCGCCTTCGTCTACTTCCTCCAGCCGACTCTGGGCACGTTCCTCGTCGCCGGCGCGTTCCTGATCTCGGTCCCGGCGGGACGCCCGCTGGCCGAGCGCCTGGCCCAGGACTTCTGCCCCCTCGACCCCGCTCTCCTCCGCCAGCCGTTCGTCCGCAGGTTCTTCTTGCGGGTGTCGCTTCTGTGGACGTTCGTCTTCCTGAGCAATGCCACCCTGACGCTCTGGCTGCTGCTCACCTACTCGGTGAAGTCCTTCGTCCTGCTGAAGACGGCGGCCTCACTCTTCGCCATCGGGACGGCCATCGTGGTGTCAACGATGTGGTTCCGGCGGGCGCTGCACGGCGAGGGGTTCAGCCTCCACTGGTCGGTGCGGGTCAAGCCGGCGACGGTGCGGCAGCCCTCCTGAGCCTTCGGTCGGGCGGCTTGTTTGCCGCCGCCGGGTGCGGGAATGCTGGCGGAGTGCGCCGGGACGACTTCCCCCCGTGGTCCGTCGTGGCCGCGGCCTTCATCGCCGGGTCCGTTCCGTTCTCGAACCTGGCCGCCCGACGGCTTCGGGGCGTTGACCTGCGAACCACCGGTTCGGGCACGGTCTCCGGCACCTCGCTCTACCGCGTGGCGGGGTTCGGTCCCCTGGCCGTGGTCGGGTGCCTCGAGCTGGCCAAGGGGGCTGTCGGTCCGCTCATGGCCGGCCGCCGCCGCCCGGACCTGGGCGCCGGGGCCGCCGGCCTCGGCGTCGCCGGCCACAACTGGTCGCCCTTCCTGGCCGGCGCCGGAGGCCGGGGTATCTCGCCTGCGCTCGGCGGCCTGCTCGTGCTCGCGCCCGAGGGCGCGGCGGTGCTGGCGGTCGGCTTGGCGGGCGGTAGGCTGAGCGGTCATACGGCGCTCGGGAGCTTCCTGGCCATGTTGGGGCTGGCTCCGGCGTTGGCCGTGACCCGTGGTCGACAGGGAGCGTGGACAGGCGTGGCGATCGTGGCGCCGCTCCTGGCCAAGCGTCTTCTCGGCAACGGGCCGCCCGAGGGTCGGTCGCGACTGGGTATCTACCTCCGTCGCCTGGTGCTTGACCGGGACGTACTGAGGTGATCTCCTGGCCGCTCACATGCCAGAGCCCACGTCCGCGCACGTCGCACGAACCGAGAGGTCATGGCCGTATCCGTCATCACTGACAGTGCTGCAGCCCTGGACAGGAGCCTGACCGAACGGCTCGACATCACCGTGGTGCCGATGCAGCTGACCATCGGGGGGACGACCTACCCCGACGATCAGGTCACCCTCGGGGAGGTCGTGCGAAGGATCGACGAGGGTGTGCACACTGCGGGCCCGGCGCCCGGTGCCTTCGCCGAGGCCATCGAGGCGCGCCAGTCCGGTGACGGCGTGGTCGTGCTCACGGTCTCGGAGCGCATGAGCAGCACCCACAAGGCCGCCCTGCTCGCAGCCGAGTCCACCAGCGGTGACGTGCGCGTCGTCGACACGACGACGGCGGCCGGGGCCGAGGGCCTCGTCGTGCTGGCCGCCGCCGAGGCGGCCAGGAGCGGAGAGCCCCTGGACGAGGTCGTGGCCAGGGCCCGCGTCGTGAGCGGGCGGGTGAGGCTCGTGGCCGCCGTCGACACACTCAAGTACCTGGTTCGCAGCGGCCGCCTCCCCGACATCGCCGGGCGCGCCGGCACCTATCTGGGTCTGCGTCCGCTGTTCGAGTTCCACCAGGGCGGGATCCGCCCGCTGCGGCCGTCGCTCAGTCGCGACGCCGCCCTCGAGCAGCTGCTCAGTCACTGGCGGCGATCCAAGGTTCGAGGAGCTCCGCTCCACGTCGCCGCCCTGCACGCCGCCGAGCCCGAGTCCGCCCAGCGGATGATGGACGTGGTGCGTGCGGAGGTCGAGCCGGCCACGGCCTTCGTCGGGTCCTTCGGGCCGGTGATGATCGTCCACACCGGTCCCCTCACCGGGTTGGCCTGGTGGTGGGGATGATCCAGGCTGAGCGGGTTCGGCCGCGCCAGCGCTAGGCGTTGGCGGCCGGTACCTCGCCGCTCGGGACCTCCATCACCCAGTCGATCGCTGTGACGACGGCTTGGCGCGCGGCGTCGTCGATCCCGTGCCCCATGTGGGCGACGACGTCGAGGCGGCGGGGCTCCGCCGCCCCCTCGAACAGCAGCCGCGCTTCTCTCGCCCGGATCAACCGGTCACGACGACCGTGCACCAGGGCCAGAGGCACGCCGATGCGGCCGATGGCCGAGAGCGGGGGGGCGGGCAGCACCCAACCCATGTTGATCCTCACGCCGAGCCGGCGGAGCATGAACCAGCGCCCGACCCTCGTCCTCGTCAAGCCGGCGATAGCGAGACCGACGGGGCTCGGCGACATCCGCCAGCGAGCGGGCGCGCTGACGGCGACGACCCCGGCGATCGGCGCGGCCGGACGGGACGGCTCCTCGGCCGGCGAGGCCACGTGGCCCAGGACGGCGATGGCGCCCATCGAGACGCCCACGAGCACCACGGGCTGTCCACCGTCGGCGGCCAGGGCTGCCGCGGCGGCGACGTCCTGGCGCTCGTCGCCGCCCACGGTGCAGTTCCCCTCCGACGCACCGTGGCCGCGCGCGTCGTAGGTGAGCACGTCGAAGCCGGCGCCGTGGAGGTCGGCCGCGAGCCTCCGTATCCCGGTGTCCTCCTTCGACGCACCGAAACCGTGGACCAGGACGACCGCCGCCCTGGCCCGCCCGGGACGTCGCCACCATCGGGCGCTGAGGTGCACCCCGTCGGTCGTCACGAACACGGTCTCTTCGACGGAGCCGTCCAGGCGGATGGGCTCCAGCTCCGGCCTGATCAACACGAGGCTTCGGAGCGACGCCACCCTCTCGGACACGAGGCAAGAGTATCCCTGGCGCCTACGCGCCGTCCGCCGCCTCGCGAAGGCGGCGCCGGTCGCTCAACTGCTCGGCGGGCGACGTGGCAGAACGTAGGAGCCCGGTTCGGAGCGGCTGTCGTCGGCGCGCCCTCCGTTCGGCCCGGGTCCGGCAAGTG
>VAWP01000089.1:31669-32547 GCA_005888295.1 Actinomycetota bacterium | reverse complement strand
GACAGCTCGCGCCCGGCGCGCGCGAAGGCGTACGGCAGGGTTCGCCACGCCAGGCGGGCGACGTGCCACAGGCGATCCGTCGCTGCCGGCACCCACGCAAAGGGCTCGCCCACGTCCCCGGCGTGGATCCAGGTCTCGGCGATGCGGGTGGCGGCGAGGGAGCGGGCCGAGAGCTGACCGGCGACCCAGTCCAGCCGCTGGTGCGGATCAGCGTCCTCCAGCCTCCGGCAGAGGACCTCGCCGCTCGTCGTCCAGCGTTCCCGGACCGCCGGTCCGGGCCGACCGCGCTCCCGGGCCACCAGGAGATCGGCGCCGTCGTCCACGGTGCCGCCGCGACCACCCGGGGTGCCGCCGAGCTCGGCGAGGGCTTCCGCCATCCGCCGGCTGGCGCTCGCCGTCGCCAGCTCGTTGGTCTGGGCCAGGTGGAGCACGACGTCGCTGACCGTCCAGCCCTCGCAGCGAGAGGGTCGCAGCCAGTCGGTGTCGTCGAGTCCGGAAAGCAGGCCCGACAGCTCGGCCTGCTGCTCAGCGAGCGCGGCGACGATCGCCTGCAAGATGCGCCTCCACCCCGGGCAGTGTAGCCACGCTGGCCAGCGCCAGAGCCGGAACGCCAACATGGCTGGCGTGCCCGGGTGGAACTGTCCTGCGTGCGGACGACGGTTTGCCCGCGCCGGGCAGTCACACGAGTGCGCGCCGGCGATGTCGCTCGAAGAGTATTTCTCCACCGGCCCGCCGCACGAGCGCCCGATCTTCGAGGCGGTGATGCACCACGTGAACAGCCTGGGACCGGTGCACGTGGAGCCCGTGTCCGTCGGGATCTTTCTGAAGCGGGCCAGGTCGTTCGCCCAGCTGCGGCCCATGCAGCGGTGGGTGGCGTT
>VAWP01000089.1:13718-31599 GCA_005888295.1 Actinomycetota bacterium | reverse complement strand
GTCCGGAGGACTTCGACGCCGCGCTCAGGGACTGGGTCACCGAGGCCTACCTCGACGCTCCTAGCTGACAGCGGGCGTCGTGTCGGGGCGGTCGGGCCGGTACGGCTCGAGGTCCAGATGCACGGTCCGGCCCAAGGCCAGGTCGGCGGCGGCCGCACCGACGTAGGGTCCGAGCGTGAGGCCGATCGGGCCGAGACCGGTCGCCACGACCAGACCGGAGACCCTGTCGCTCCCGCCGATGGTCGGGATCCCGTCGGGGCTGAAGGGACGAAACCCGACGCGCACCTCGGCGACGGTCCCTTCCGACAGCCCCGGCGCGACGGACAGCGCGTCGCCGAGGACCCGACGCAGCCCCTTGGCCGTCACACGGAAGTCGAATCCCGAGTCGGACTCCCGGGTCGCCCCGGCGACGACCCGTCCGCCTGGAAAGGCCAGCAGGTAATGGTCACTGAGCGTCTGGACGACCGGCCACGCGCCCGTGTCGCGGCCCGGCAGGGCGAGGTGGACGATCTGGCCGCGCTGGGGGAAGACGGGCACAGTCATCCCGACGGGCTCGCATAGCAGCGACGACCATGCTCCCGCCGCGACCACCACGGCGTCGGCGGAGATGGTCTCGTCATCGACGATCGCTCCCGTCACGCGGCTGCCGTCGATCAGCAGCGCGGCCGAGCCTGGGCGTCGCCTCGCGCCGCGCTGGGTCGCCACCCATTCCAGCGCATCCCGAAAAACTCTCCCGTCGACCCGGCCCGTGCCTTCGGCCCAGACGCCCGCGAGATCGGGTCGGAGCGGAGGAAAGCGCGCTGCCGGCTCGCCCGGCGCGAGCAGCTCGATCTCGCCCAGTCCAGACATGCCGGGTTGCCGGCTGATCTCCACCAGGCCGGCGTGCACCACATCCAGCGCGGCACGGTCTTCGGTGACCAGCACGCTGCCGACCCGTGCGTAACCGGGGTCGTCGACGCCGGCGGCGACGAGCTCGTCGATCAGTCTCGGATAGTGCTCAACCGCGGCCTTCCCCAGTGCCGCCGTCGCCGGTGGGGCACCGGGCATCACCCACGGGAACAGGATCCCGGCACCGGCGGCCGTCGCCTGTCCCTGGTCGGAACGGTCGACCACCACGACCTCGGCGCCCGCTGTGGCCAGATGGTAGGCGGCGCTGGCGCCCACGATGCCACTCCCGACCACGATGACACGCACGACGTCAGTCTGCCCCAGTGCGGTGGGCCTGCTGGACGAAACTGGCTCACGCCACCTCGACGGCTGAGACGAAGCTCGCGATCGCCCTGGCCAGCTCGGGGTTGACCACCACGCCTTCGTGATCCCCGCCGAGCACGAGGGCCTCGGCGTGTGGCAGCGCCGCCGCCAGCTTGTCGGGCGACACGTCCTTGTCGCCGCAGACGACCAGCGTCTGCGCAGCGACGTTGCCGAGGTCGATGTCGTCGGCGAGATGACGGCTGCCGCGTAGCAGGGCGGCGATCGCCTGCAGGTCGTTGCCTCGCGCCTCGAACAGCCGTCGGGCCGCCCGCGCCACCTTGTCCTCGATCGCATCCGGATCCTCCGCCTCCAGCCCCGCCAGCCACCGCTTGCTCCGCTGGACGCGAGCCTCTCCTTCCGAGCCGCCCCACTTCGCCGGATCCCCGCCGATGCCACCGAGCACCAGTCGGCGCAGCCGTCTGTCACGGGCGGCGAACCGGAGCGCCGTCCCAGCTCCCATCGAGTAGCCGACCAGGTCGGTCTGCTCGAGCCCGAGATGATCGAAGAGGGCTGCGACGTCGCGCACCATGGCGTCGTCCCTGTAGGCCGACGGGTCACGTGGCTTGTCCGAGCGGCCGTGCCCCCGGGCGTCGAGCCCGATCACCCGCCTGTGCGTCTCGACGAGCGCCGCCCAGATCCCCGGCTCCTGCCAGTTCCCCTTGGTGCTCGCGCTCAGACCGTGGAGCAGGACCACGGGCGCCCCCGTGCCCTCCTCCTCGTAGTACAGCTCCGTCCCGTCAAAGCTGGTGAAAGCGGCCACGTCACGTCCTCTCTCCAGGTCCTCTCCTGCCGACCCCAGACAGGTGACAAAATGCCACTAACTCGGCTTCCGCCGCAACAGTCGCACGCGTGTCCCGCGTCGTAAGCTCCACGGCGACATGGGGACGCCCATCGACTGCCACGTCCATCCGTCGACGGCCGAGTACCTGCAGGGATCGATCGGGCCGTACATGGAGGATCTCTGCCTCCACTTTCGTCTCGACATACCGGTGCGAACCGTCGACGAGATGGCAGCCGACTACGACGGGATGCGCGGCGTGCTGCTGGCGTGGGACGCCGAGACGGCCACGGGGCGTCCACCGGTGACCAACGACTGGGTGGCGGACGTGTGCCGGCGCTACCCCGAGCGCTTCATACCGTTCGCCTCGGTCGATCCGTGGAAAGGCGAAGCCGCGGTCGCCGAGGCCCGTCGGGCCGTCCGGGACCTGGGCATGAAGGGCTTCAAGTTCCAGCAGGCGGCCATGGCCTTCGTGCCGTCGGACGAGCGGTTCTCGCCCCTGTGGGAGGAGATCGCGTCGCTGGGCGTGCCCTGCCTGTTCCACGTCGGCACCACGGGGATGGGAGCGGGGACGCCAGGTGGCTCCGGCTTCCAGCTCGACTTCGTGCGGCCCATCCATGTCGACGCCGTGGCGGCGAGGTTCCCTACCCTCACGATCATCTGTGCCCACCCGGCCTTTCCCTGGCAGCTGGAGATGAACGCCATCGCCCTCCACAAGGCGAACGTCTACACCGACCTGTCGGGGTGGGCGCCCCGCTACTTCCCCCCTGAGCTCGTTCGGGAGGTCGGCGGCCGGCTCCAGGACAAGACGCTGTTCGGCACCGACTACCCGTTCATCCTGCCCGAGCGCTGGCTGCGGGAGTTCTCCGACCTCGGTCTCAGCGAAGCGGTGACCGAGAAGGTGCTGTGGGGCAACGCCGAGCGGCTGCTCGGTCTCTGAGAGCTCGCGAGCCGATAGGCGGTTGACCGGGGCGCCGGGTAGCCTCTCGGCCGATGGCGAAGACGTCGGCCCCGACCACGTCGCCCGGGCTCCTGGCCCGCTGGCGCGAGGTGCTCCGCACGTCGAACCCGCCGGCGGGCCGCCTCGACCCGATGTCGAAGTGGTTGGTGCTGACGCGGGCCTCGGTCCTACCCATGACCCTGACGGCCGGCGCCGTGGCCGGGCTGCTGGCGGTGAACCAGCCCGGTTTTCGGCCCGGCCTGTTCTTCCTGGCCCTGGCCGGCATCCTCCTGGCCCACGTCGCCAACAACCTGATGAACGATCTGTTCGACCTCGAGGTCGGGGCCGACACGGGCTCGTACCCACGCGCGCTGTACGCGCCCCACCCGGTGCTCTCGGGGATGATCTCCCGGCGCGGGCTGCTGACCGCAGCCCTGGCGGTCAACGTCGCCGACCTCGCCATCCTCGTCGTGCTGTTCGGGTACCGGGGCTGGCCGGTCGTGGCCCTCGCCCTGGGCGGGTTCCTCCTGAGCGCGGCCTACACGGCGCCGCCCCTGCGGCTGAAGAAGCGCGGGCTCGGTGAGCCCGACGTGCTCGCGGTCTGGGGCCCGCTGATGGTGGGCGGCACGTACTACGCCGCGGTGGGCCACCTGCCCTGGCACGTGCTCGTGGCTTCGATCCCCTATGGCCTGTTGTGCACCACCGTCCTCATGGGCAAGCACATCGACAAGGCCGAGTGGGATGCGCCTCAGGGAACACGGACGCTACCGGTGCTTCTCGGCGACCGTCGGGCCCGCCGCGTCACCCAGGGACTCATGGCCACGTTCTACGTGAGCCTGGCCGTGCTGGTGGGAATCGGCGCGCTCCCGTGGCCCACGCTCCTCGCCTACGCCGCCCTGCCTGCTCTGGTCAAGGTCTGGAGGGCGTTCGACCGGCCGCGTCCGGACCAGCCGCCGCCCCGGTTCCCCGTGTGGCCGCTGTGGTTCGCGGCGATCGCCTTCCTCCACACCCGCCGGGCGGGGGCGCTCCTCGTGGCCGGCCTGGCCGTCGGCGCCATCCTCGGCTACTGACGCCCCCGCGGCTAGGTGACCTCCCGGATCGACCCAGTCTCCACCTCGTAGACGAACCCGCGCACGTTCTTCTTGGGAATGAAGGGGCTGGCCTCGATGCGGGCGATCGACTGGCGGACGTCCTGGTCGGGATCCGCGAACGCCTCCGCCGCCCATGTCGGGCGGACCCCGGTGTCCTGCTCGATCTGCTGGCGGAAGGCGTCGTCGGTGAAGGTCAGCATCCCGCAGCCGGTGTGGTGCACGAGGACGATCTCGTCGGTGCCGAGCAGCCGCTGAGAGATGGCGAGCGACCGGATGGCGTCGTCGGTCACCACGCCGCCCGCATTGCGAATGACGTGGGCGTCGCCCTCGCGCAAGCCGAAGAGCCCATAGGGGTTGAGGCGGGCGTCCATACAGGCGAGGATGGCGATCTTCTTGCCGGGAGGCATGGGCAGATCGCCCTTGTCGAAGCCCCTCGCGTAGTCCTGGGTCTTGCGTACCAGCTCGTCGGTGACGCTCATGGTCGACCTCCTGGGTCATCGTCGAATCCCGACCTTATCGATCAACAATGGCGTTATCGATCAACAAGGGCCCCGTTCACGGCGCCCCGACGGCTCCGATATCCTTGACCACTCAGTCAAGAGACGTTCCCAGGGGGTCGCATGGCCGAGATCGTGTCCGAGGTGCAGTTCGAGCGGGAGGCGCTCGCGTTCCTCGAGGCCAACGCCAAGCTGCGGGTCGAAGAGAAGAAGGGCTGGGGCCAGGGCTCCGACAACGTCGCCCTCTTCGCCGAGAAGTCCCACGACGAGGAAGCGGCCGAGGTCGACGCGGCCAAGGCCTGGCGACGGCTGGTGTTCGACGCCGGCTTCGGGTGGATCACCGGGCCGAAGGCCTACGGCGGCCGCGAGCTCCCGAGCTCCTACGAGCGCCTCTACCAGTCGCGGGAGGCGGCGTTCGACACCCCCTCGCAGTCGCCGTTCGGCATCGGGCTGGGCATGGTGGCGCCGACGATCCTCGCCCACGCCACCGAGGCGACCCGGCAGCGGTACCTGCGGGCGCTCTACCGCGGGGACATCGTCGCCTGCCAGCTCTTCAGCGAGCCGGGCGCCGGCTCCGACCTGGCCAGCCTGCAGACCCGAGCCGAGCGGGACGGCGACGAGTGGCGCATCACGGGCCAGAAGGTCTGGACCTCGGTCGCCCAGTTCGCCGACATCGGCGAGATCATCTGCCGCACCGATCCCAGCCTTCCGAAGCACCGGGGGCTGACGGGTTTCGTCGTCGACATGCACGCGCCCGGTGTCGAGGTCCGTCCGCTGCGCCAGATGACCGGCGGGTCCACGTTCAACGAGGTCTTCTTCACCGACGTGCGCGTGCCCGATGACCACCGCCTGGGCGACGTGAACCAAGGATGGACGGTTGCGCTCACGACGCTGATGAACGAGCGGGCCGCGATCGGCGCCGGCGGAGCCGGGGTCGGCGGCGTCCTCGGTGGCGATCGTCTCGTCGAGCTGCTCCGTCACCTCGGGAGCAACGACGATCCGCTCCTACGTCAGCGCCTGGCCGACGTGTACATCAACGGCAAGGTCGCCAGCTACACCAACCAGCGGGCCATGGCCAAGATCACGGCCGGTCAGCTGCCCGGCCCCGAGATGTCGATCGCCAAGCTCTCGCTCACCAACAACATGTCGCGCGTCGGAGAGCTGGTCAGCCTGGCCCTGGGCCCACGGCTGACAGCCAACACGGGCGAGTGGGGCACCTACGCCTGGTCGGAGCTGGTGCTGGGCACCCCGGGGGTGAAGGTGGCGGGCGGCACGGACGAGGTCATGAAGAACATCATCGGCGAGCGCGTCCTCGGCCTGCCGAAGGAGCCGTCACCCAGCGGCGCTTCCTGACCCGTCGGGAAACGGAAGCTCGACGTCCATGCCCGGCCGGCGGTACCGACTCCCCCAGATCAGGTGGTCCATGAAGACCCAGCTGCGGCGGTGGATGGACGTCGGGCCCCAAGCCCGCAGGGACATCTTGTGGCGAGGGCACGGATAGCCCTTGTTCAGCTCGAAGTCGTAGCCCGGGAAGTGTGGCGCCTCGCCGCGCATGACGCGGTCGCGGGTGACCTTGGCCAGCACCGACGCGGCCGCGATGGACAGGCAGGTGGCGTCGCCCTTCACGATGCGACGGGTGTTGGGGGCCCCGACGAAGTCCCAACGGCCGTCGATCAGCACGTGATCTGGCTCGACCGCCAGCGCCGCCAGGGCCCGGCCGGCCGCCAGCCTCTGGGCCTGGGACATTCCCAGCTCGTCGCACTCGTCGGCACTGGCGTGACCCACGGCCCAGGCCTCGCACCAGGCGGCCACGCGATCGAACAAGGCCTCCCGCTCTGGCTCGGTCAGCATCTTCGAGTCGCGCACCTTGTACACGCGCCGGTTCCTCGGCAGCACGGCGGCTCCGACACTGATCGGGCCGGCCCAGGCGCCACGGCCGACCTCGTCCATGCCCACCACGACCTCGTGCCCGCCGTCCCAGAGGTCACGCTCGATCCGAAGCGAGGGCACGACGTGGCGCCGGCGCGCGACCACCGGTCGCTTGCGGCCCCCGCTCGACCCCATGGGCCGCAGGCTACCGGCTGGGCCGGGGCGGCTGGGCCACACGTGGCGCGGGTCTCAGCTCAGCGACACGCCGGCGGTGCCGGCCACGACCTCGCCGATCGTGACGAAGCCGGCCTCCGACTCCAGGCGCCGCGCGTCCGTCGGGCTGACGGCGGCGAGGAGCCCACCCGAGGTCTGGGGGTCGTAGGCCAGGGCCTCGAGCGCGGCCGGCGCCGACGAGCGCGCCCTTCCCTCGAGATGGGACCGGTTGCGGGCGTCGCCTCCCGTGCGGGTGCCGTTCCTCGCTGCCGCCTCCGCCCCGGGGTACGAGGGCAGCGCCGCGGCCGACAAGGCCAGAACGACCCCCGAGCGTTCGGCCATCTCCCAGGCGTGGCCCAACAGACCGAAGCCGGTGACGTCGGTGACGGCGTGCGGCGCGCTCGGCAGGCCGGCCAGTGCCTCGGCTGCGCCCCGGTTGAGGGCCCGCATGCCTGCCACGGCCGCACGACACTCAGCCGGCGTGCCCCCGGCCAGCACGATGCCCGTGCCCAGAGGCTTGGACAGCACGAGCTCGTCTCCCGGGCGCGCCCCGGCCTTGGTCCACACCCGTCGCGGGTGGACGACGCCCTGCACGGCGAGCCCGAAGATGGGCTCCTCGGAGCGGATGGTGTGACCGCCGGCCACCTGACCGCCAGCGTCGGCGACCACGGCGGCGGCGGCGGCCAGGATCTCGCCGATCGCAGCAGCCGGCATCCGTTCCGGGAACGCCGAGATGTTGAGGGCGAGAACGACCCGTCCGCCCATGGCGAACACGTCCGAGCATGCGTTGGCGGCGGCGATGGCGCCGAAGTCGCCGGGGTCGTCCACCAGCGGCGGGAAGAAATCCGTGGTTGACACCAGGGCGACCTCGTCGCTGACCCGCCACACGGCAGCGTCGTCGAACGGCGCCAGGCCGACCAGGAGGGACGGGTCGGCACGGTCCGCCAGCTGCCGCACGAGGGCCGACAGCGGTGCCGCGCCCCACTTGGCGGCGCAGCCGCCACACGACGTCCACTCGGTCAGCCTGAGCTCAGCGGCGCCGGTGGTCTCGGCCACGGGTGAAAAGTTATCGCCGTACAACGGGAGAAGCCCCTTGTGCTTCCCCGGAGGATCAACGAAGATGGGGCCCTAGCGGGAGCAATTACCGGTTGACCTGGTCCGTTCGTTGCGGAGCGGGGAGCAGGGGTCTGCTGGGGGGGAGGGCCGGCGAGTCACCGCAAGGGAGGGCAGGTGATGGGCGAGACAGTCGCACCCCAGACGCAGTCTGAGGACGAGCTGTTGACCGCCGGTACCCCGGTTGACGTGCGCAGCCGGTACGTGGGGAGCTGGAGCCGCGGGTTCGAGGTCGCCGAGATCGTGGGCGACACCTACCGGGTGCGCCGGCTCTCCGATGGGAGCGTGCTGCCCGCCGAGTTCTCCTCCGACGACGTGAGGGCCCGGAGCCAGAAAAAGGCGGGTCTGTGGTGGTACTGACGACCTTACGGCGCTCAGGGCCGTAGCGACGTCAGGTAGTCGTCGATCGGTATCGCGTTCAGCGTCAGGGTCTTGATCGTGCCGCGTGCCCCGAGCCGGAGCGCGACGCGCGCGATGGTCGTCTCGTCCGGTGCCTCGAGGATCGTGGCGAAGTCGTAGGGTCCCAGCAGGGCCCACTGCTCCAGCACACGGGCCCCCATCGACTCGACGTCGGCGTTCACCTGCTTGAGCCGGTCCGGGTTGTCGTGCAGCGTCGCCGCCCCGTCCGGGCCGATCGTCGAGAGCATCAGGAAGGTGCTCATGGGCGAGCACCCTAACCCAGGTGGCTCACGTTCTCGCGCTCGTCGGTGTCGACCTCGGTCCGGAGGAAGGCGTCGAGCATCTCGCGCGCCACCTCCGGGGACGTGAGGCGCAGTCCCAGGGCGAGCACGTTGGCGTCGTTCCAGCGCCGCGCGCCCCGCGCCGTCTCGGCGTCGGTGCACAGCGCCGCCCGCACGCCGGGCACCTTGTTGGCGGCCATCGACACGCCGGTACCGGTCCAGCAGCACACCACGCCACGCTCGGCTCGACCGGAGGCCACGGCCTCCCCCACCCGACGGCCGACGTCGGGCCAGGGTTCGGCCCGAGCCACCTCGCTCACCTCGTGGCCGTGGCGCTCGAGCTCGGCGACGACCGCAGCCGTGAGCGGTGTCGGCTCGTCGGTGCCGAAGGCGATGCGCATCAACCAGAGACGCTAGCTGGTACGGGCCCCTAGCCTGGCGGCATGGGCCGGCGTCGGGTGGCCATCGTCCCCCACACGCACTGGGACAGAGAGTGGCAGGCGCCCTTCGAGGTCGTCCGCATCGACCTCGTCGACCTCCTCGACGGCCTGCTCGACCTGCTGGAGACCGACCACAGCTTCACGGCCTTCCTCCTCGACGGCCAGACGGCCCCGGTCGACGACTACCTCGAGCTGAGACCCGGAGCCGATGAGCGGATCCGGCGCCTGGTCGCCTCGGGGCGGCTGGAGATCGGCCCCTGGTACGTGCCGATGGACGAGTTCCTCGTCTCGGGCGAGACGATCGTGCGCAACCTGCGGCTGGGGCTCGACCGGGCCGCCCGCCTCGGTGGTGCCATGCCCGTCGGCTACCTGCCGGACAACTTCGGCCATGTCGCCCAGATGCCGCAGCTCCTGCGGGCGGCCGGGATCGGCCACGCGGTCGTGTGGCGGGGCGTGCCCGCGGCGATCGATCGAACGGGCTTCTGGTGGTCGGCCCCGGACGGTTCCACGGTGCGGGCCGAGTACCTCCCCTGCGGCTACGGCAACGGCGCGGCCCTGCCCGACGACCCCGCCGCCCTCACCCGGCGGCTGGCCGCCCACGAGGCCGAGCTCGGCAAGATCGCCGTCGACGGGATCCTCCTGATGAACGGGACGGACCGCGCCCGCCCCCAGCCCGGGCTGGGCGCGCTGGTGGCCGCGACCAACCAGGCCCAGGACGAGTACGAGCTCGTCATCACGTCGCTCGCCGCCGAGATGGCCCGACCGCCCACCGACGAGCTGCCACACTGGTCGGGCGAGCTGCGGTCGGGCCAGCGGGCCCACCTCCTCAGGGGCGTGGCATCGACACGGGTCGACCTCAAGCAGGCGGCGGCGCGCGCCGAGCGGGCATTGGAGCGGCTGGCAGAGCCGCTCTGCGCGCTGTTCCTTCCTGCGGCGCGCTGGCCCCGTTCGCTGCTGGACGAGGCGTGGCTCGAGCTGGCGCGCAACTCGGCCCACGACTCGATCTCGGGCTGCTCGGTCGACGAGGTGTCGGCCGCGGTGCGCCAGCGCTTCGTCAGCGCCAACGGGGTCGCCGATGCTCTGGGCGAGCGGGCGCTGGCCGAGCTGGGCGCGTCGATGGCCGACGCCGGCCCGGTGGTCGTCAACACCGCGGCCCGCAGCCGCAGTGGCCTGATCGAGCTCGTGCTCCCCGGCGACGAAAACGAGCCGCTCGAAGGCACCCAGGTGCTGGAGGTGTGGCCTGCTCTCCTTCGCGACGACACCCTGGACGCCCCGCAGGTGCGGGCGCTCCTCGGGCGCATCCGGGGCCAGGACCTGGGCGACGGCACGTTCGTGAACGGGGCTGAGCTCGCGCACGACGCGCGCACCGCCGACCTCTGGCTGCACACCGACGCCCGCCTCTCGCCCAACCCGGTGGTGGAGGAGGTGAAGCGGGATCTGTACGCCAGCGTCGGCGCCCGGCCCGATGCCGGTGTCCGCGTGCACATCGACCGGCGACCGAGCCGCCGGGTGCTGGCCCGGGTCGAGGCCGTCCCCGGTCTCGGCTGGGCGGCCTGGGCTCCGGCGCCGCTCGAGCACCCCGTGGTCGTGGACAGTGAGGCATCGATGGGCAACGGCTTGATCACCGTGGCGATCGATCGGGCAAAAGGGACCTTGGCGCTCGACGGGTTACGCGACCTGGACCGGCTGGTCGACGAGGGCGACCACGGCGACACCTACACGTGGTCGCCGCCGGCGCACGACACCGTCGTCGACGAACCCGAGACCGTCGCCGTCGAGGTGCTCGAGCGGGGACCGGTGCGCGGCCGCCTGGCGATCGCCCGGACCTATCGCTGGCCCGAGCGGGTGGACGACGACACCAGCACCCGGGTGGGCGCGAGATCGGTCGTGGTGACGACCGCCATCGAGCTGCGCGCGGGCGAGCGGCTGGTACGGGTGACGACCAGTTTCGACAACCCGTGCCGTGATCATCGGGTGCGCGCACTGTTCCGCCTTCCCGTCCCGGCGGCGACGTCGCTGGCGGAATGCGCCTTCGGGATCGTCGAGCGGGGACTCGAGACCGAAGGCGGGACGGACGAGCTCGGGGTGCCCACGTTCCCGTCGCGACGCTTCGTCAGCGCGGGTGGCCTCACCGTGGTGCACGAGGGTCTGCTCGAGTACGAGCTGATCGACATCGACGATGGCCGGGCCTGGAGCCTGGCCCTCACGCTGCTGCGGGCCACCGGCATGTTGTCCCGGCCGACGACCGGCCACCGGCGTTCACCGGCGGGGCCGCCGCTACCTGTCGAGGGTGCGCAGATGCTGGGCCCGGTCGAAGCCCGCTACGCCCTGTGCCTGGGCCCGACCGACCCCTTCGCCGCCGCCGACGACGCCCTCCTGCCGCTGCTGGTGACGACAGCAGACGGAGGTGGTGACCGGCCCCGACGCGGGCGCGGGCTGGAGGTGCACGGCGCCGAGGTGTCGGCGCTTCGTCGACAGGACGACGCCCTGGAGGTTCGCGTCTTCAATCCCACGGCGGTATCGACGTCGGTCTCACTGGGTGGACGGTCGGGTCAGCTCGTCGACCTCGCCGGCCGGCGCGTCGCAGCCTTCGAGGGGAGCTTCGAGCTCGGTCCGTGGAAGGTGGCGACGGCGCGCCTGTCCGACGGCTGAAGGACCTACTCCCCGCGCTCCTCTCGACGGTCGACGACCCGCTCCCGCAGCTCGCTGGCTCGGGCCCGCAGCTCGGCCGCGGCGGGCAGCACACCGGGAAGGCCGCGCCGGCGACTCCACGACCAGCGGCCGTCGGACGGCGGCTCCTGACCGGCCAGGTGCATCGCCCAGAGCTGCACCCGCCCCACATCCTTGAGGGTGCGGGGACGGAGAGGCTTCCAGGCCAGCTCGTCGTCGTCGGACAGCTGCGTGTGCACGTCGTCGGACACCAGCACCGTGCCCGGGATGGCGATCTTGACGATGCGGCTGGCCAGGTTGACGACGGGCCCGTAGTAGTCGCCCTCCATGGCCAGCACGGACCCGCACGCGAGGCCCACCCGCACGTCGGAGAGCAGCTCGTCGTCGGCGTAGGCGTCGGCGAGGCGCAGGGCGATCCTCGCCCCCTCGGCGGCGTCGCGCACCACGAACATCACTTCGTCGCCGATGACCTTGACCACCTGTCCCCCGAGGGCGCTCACCGTGTCGAAGGCGAGCGCCTCGAAACGGCTCACGAGCTCGGCGAGGGCCTCGTCGCTCAGCTCCTGCGAGAGCAGGGTGAAGCCGACCAGGTCGGCGAAGCCGACGGTCGCCTCGATGGTTCCCCCGCTCAGCTCGCCTCGACTGAAGGCCAGCATCGCCCGCCTGAACGCGGCCTGGAGGTGGCGGCGCCAGGCGTACTCGAGCAACCTCCCCATGCTGGGGAGGATGACGTCGAGACTGCGGAGGAAGAGATCCGCCATCTCGTCGGCGTCGAGGTCGTCGCGCGTGAGAGGCGACGCGGCGACCTCTGCCTCGGCGACGCGCGCCATCGACAGGCCGATGACCCGGGTCATCTGGAGCGCCACCTCGACGTCGGCCAGTCCCTCGTCCAACAGACGCTGCGCGGTGCTGAGCGCCTCGACGTCAGCGTCGGTGAAGTGCCGCTCGTCGCCGGTCACGTCGGTGAAGCCGAGGGCCCGCCAGAAGCGCGCCGTCTGCGCCAATGACATCCCCGACAGCTCCGCCACCTCGGTCGCCGTGTAGCGCGGCCCGCCGGCGACGAGAAGCCGGTCGACGGTGAGGAGATAGAGCTGGCCTTCGGCCTCGGCCCGGTCGATCTCCTCGGGCCGCACCCCGTGGGACTCCAGCAACGAACGCATCCGCGCCGCCAGGGCCGTCCCCGGCTCGTTCACGACGACCACCCGCCCGAGCGGGCGAGCGCACCCGCGGCCAGGTCGGCCTCGCCCCGCAGCTCCGTCGAGGACCAGCCGGCGTCGAGGCCCGGAGCGGTGAGGCGAACGGTCCCCACCCCGGGATGCTGCCGCAGCTCCCACCTCAGCACAGCGCGTCCGGCCTCCCACCACAGCTGGAACGAGAGGGCGCCCTTGTGGGTGGGTGCCCGGCGGACCGTGATCGGCCGGCCGCGCCACTCTTCGGGCAGCATCGTGCACAGGGCCAGCCCCTCGTCGGTCTCCCGCACGAGGAGCTCGCGCACGAAGGACACGAAGTCGGCGGTGGCCCAACCGTGGTGGCCGTCACCCATACACCCGTCTCCGAGACGCGGGTGGATGGCCTCGGGCCAGGTGAAGGTGGGAGTGGCCGCGCCGACCAGCCATTCGAGGCGGTCGAGGGCTCGCCGGTCGCCGGCGGCCAGCTCGACGAACGCCAGCTGGAGCGTCAGGTAGGTACCGAGGCCCGTGTGGCTGATGCCGTGGAAGAAGGCGGAGCCCATCATGAACGCTGCCATGGCCGGGTCGAGCGGCGCGATCAGCCCGAGAGGATGGCAGGCCACGAGCGACCCGATGATGCCGGGGTCGACGCGGCGGTGAGGCCCGGCGGGTATCACGAGCGTCCCCAGATGCCGAGAGGTCCGCTCCAACGACGACCAGAGGTCCGCTCGCATGGCCGCAGCCCACTCGTCGGCGCGCGCCGCTGCGGGCTCGTCGCCTGCCACGCGCAGGAGCGACGCGGCGTCGAGCACGCCTCGCAGCGACCAGAAGTCGTCCCAGTAGAAGTAGTCGAAGGGCCCGAGGTGCTCGGCCGACACACCTGCTGGCATCAAGCCGCGCAGCGCCGGGTCGGAGCGGCGAGAACGCGGCTTGGTGTGGCGCTTGTGCTCGATCCACGCCGCGGCGCGGGCGATGGTCGGCGCCAGGCGGACGACGAGCTCGTCGTCCCGACTGAGGCGCCAGTGCTCGGCCAGCGCCCACAGGGCGGCCCCGTTGGCGTCCCACTCCTGGCGCTGGCTGAAGAAGAAGCCGTCGTGGCCCTGGCGCTCCGGGTACGAGGCCAGCACCTCGGCCGCCTCGGCATGGAACCCGTACCGGTTCAACGCAGTCAGGAGGTACGCGGCATCACGGAACCAGAACCGGTGGTAGGTGAAGGGTCCCGGTCTCACCTCGTTGCCCTCGTGGAAGAGCACCAGGAAGCGCCGGCACGCGTCCACGGCATCGGCCAGGCGTCCTCCGGGTAGCGAGAGGTCCATGCCCCGATCGGTGCGGGTGCGCCAGTCGCGCGCCGTCGCCGCGCTCGATGGCAGGGCCGCGGGAAGCTCGGGCACCCGCTCGGCGCGACGCCTGGCCAACCGGCGCCGGCGCGTCCGACGTTCCGCGACGAGGGGCAGAACGGCTCGCAGCGTCGCCGACGGCGCCAACGGCAGCACGAGCGCCAACTGAGCCAGGCCCACGTCGCAACGAACGCTCACGTGGGATCGGGCCCTGGCTCCGCCACGCAGCACGGTGCCCGCCGAGTCCCCGCCCGCGAACGTGGAGCCAGTCACCGCGCTGGGCGGCCGGGGGAGCAGGAGCGCGGGTCGACCGTCCACCATCACCCTCCGGTCCTCGAGCGCGACCCGTTCCACCACGGCGAGGCCCTCCGGGTTGTACGGACGCACGGCGAGGGCGACGGCAATGGCGGCCGGCGACCGGTTCTCGAGCTCGACCACCGCCACCTCGGTCCCGACGCCGGCACCGGCCACCCCCGTTGTCACGGCGTAGACCCGATGCGCAGCCTGACCACCCGGTACGCCGACGGTCGTCTCGACGACAGGAGTGCCGTCGACCAGGCGCTGGTCGACCCCGACGTCGCGGGACGGTACGTGCCATCCGTCCTGCGCCTCGACCCACCAGTCCAGCGACCAGCCGTCGTACCAGGGCGTCACCAGACCGCGGGGATCGACGATGGCCTTGCGCGACGAGCGAGGGTTGCCCACCATGGTCCACGCCCGGCCGGTGACGTTGGTCAGCAAGGGGAGGTGGCCGCGGGGCACGAAGGCCGGCGATCGCGGATCCAGCTGCCGCTCGAGCCACCACGGCCACACCCAGTCCATGCCCAGTTGGGCAGCGGCGCGCGTACGGACGGCGCGGAACACCGTCCGGGCGCCCACCGGCAGCAGCTCACCGGGCACCTCGACCTCGACGGTCTCGCCGAGGCGCTGGAACGTCGACAGGTAGCGGACGATGTCGTCGGTGATGCGCAGCCGACCCATTGCTCTGCGCAACATCCAGGTGCGGATACCCATGAGCAGACCTCAGCCGCGGATGCCGTACAGCTCGGTCTTGGCCTCCCTCTGCATCAGGGCGGTGATCGCCTCGGGTACCGTCTTGCCCTCAGAGATGACGGCAGCCACCTGCTCGGCGATGGGCATCTCGACGCCGTGTCGGGCGGACAGCTCGACGACAGGTCCGGACGTCTTCACGCCCTCGGCGACCATCCGCATCTCGGCCACGATCTCGTCGATCACCCGGCCCTGACCCAGCGCCTCGCCCACGTGCCGATTGCGGCTCTGGCGGCTGATGCAGGTGGCGACGAGATCGCCCATGCCGGCCAGTCCCGAGAACGTGAGCGGGTCACCGCCGATGGCGATGCCGAGACGGGTGAGCTCGGCGAGACCGCGGGTGATCAGGGCGGCGCGCGTGTTGTCTCCGAACCCCATGCCGTCGGTCATCCCGGCGGCGATGGCGATGACGTTCTTCAGCGCACCGGCGATCTCGCAGCCGATCACGTCCGGATTGGTGTAGACGCGGAACGTGCCGCTCGAGAACAGTTCCTGGAGCTCGCAGGCGATGCCCTCGTCGGCCAGGGCCACGACGCTCGCCGCCGGATGGCCGGCGAGCACCTCCCGAGCGAGGTTGGGACCGGTGAGGACGCCCAGGGGACGCGAGATGCCCGGCGCCACCTCCTTCACCACCTCGGTCATCCGCATGAGCGAGTCCTGCTCGAGTCCCTTGGCCAGGCTGATGACCGGCGTGGTCGTGCTCAGGTGCGGCGCCAGCTCGGTGAGCACGCCCCGGAAGCCGTGTGACGGCACCCCCATCACCACGACCTCGGCGCCGGCGACGGCCTCCTCGAGTGACCCCGTGGCGCCGAGGTTGTCCGGCAGCTGGATGCCCGGTAGATAGGACCCGTTGACGTGGTCGGTCGTGATCTCCTGCGCCAGCTCCGGCCGCCGGGCCCACAGGGTCGCGGGAGCGTTGGTGGCGACGAGGGCCGCCACCGCTGTTCCCCACGAGCCCGCCCCGATGACGGCGACCCTGGTCCCCACGTGGCCACCCTATGCGCAGCAGCGCCTGCGGGCTATCTCTTGCTGCCGCCCTCGGCGCTTCGCGCCAACGGCGATCTCGTTGAGGCCGGCCTCCCGGGCCGGCCGTCGGCGCTTGGCGCCAACGGGCGATGTCCTTGGGGCCGGCCTCCCGGGCCGGCCGTCGGCGCTTCGCGCCAACGGCGATCTCGTTGAGGCCGGCCTCCCGGGCCGGCCCTACACTGGCTTCGTGCCACACGAGGCCGTGAGCTCATCGCCGGGGCGTCACGGTCAACCGCCGTCGGACGCCCTTCGTATCGGCCCCGAGGCGGTGCTCGTGCCCGTCAAGGCCTTCACCGAGGCCAAGCGTCGCCTTGCTCCCGCCCTGCCGCCGCACGAGCGGGCGACGCTCGCCCGGTCCATGGCCGACAACGTCGTGGCCGCCGCCGGGGCCCTTCCCGTCGCCGTCGTCTGTGACGACAAGGACGTCGCCGTCTGGGCCCGCCAGCGCGGCGCCCTGGTGATCTGGGAGCCAGAGCGTGGCTTGAACCGAGCGGTGGAAGCCGGCGTCACCCGCCTCGGGGCCGCCGGCGCCGTGCAGGTGACGGTTGCACACGCCGACCTGCCACTGGCCGCCGATCTCACCTGGCTCGGTCGCTTCGCAGGGGTGACGCTCGTGCCCGATCGCCATCGTGACGGCACGAACGTCGTGTGCGTCCCCACCTCGGCCGGCTTCAGGTTCTCCTACGGACCTGGATCATTCGTGCGTCACGACCAAGAGGCGCGCCGTCTCGGCCTACCACTCCGCATCGTGGACGAGCCCCTGCTGGCGTGGGACGTGGACCAACCGGGCGATCTGGACTACGGGCGCTGCCGGTAGGCCTCACGCACGGATGGGATCGAACCTAGCCACGCCCGGGTGCGCCCTGGCCGTGGGGGCCCACCCCGACGACATCGAGTTCGGGTGTGGTGCCACGCTCGCCAAGTGGGCAGCGGCCGGCTGCCGCATCCGTCACCTCGTGTGCACCGACGGCGCCAAGGGCTCCTGGGATGCGGCCGAGGACATCGCCAGCCTCGTCCGCATCCGACAGGAAGAGCAGCGAGCGGCGTCCCGGGCGCTCGGCGGCGACGGGGACGTCGTCTTCCTCGGCTGGACCGACGGCGAGCTGGAGGCCGGCCTTCGTCAGCGCTGGCAGCTGTGCTCGTGGATCCGCGTCATCCGGCCCGATGTCGTCCTCGGGCACGATCCCTGGAAGCGCTACCGCCTCCACCCCGACCACCGCAACGCCGGCTTCCTGCTCACCGATGCCATCGTGGCGGCGCGCGATCCGCACTTCTTCCCGGAGCAGGAGGCGCCGCCTCATCGTCCGTCGGCGCTGCTGCTCTGGGAAGCCGACGAGGCGGACCATCTCGAGGAGGTCGACGGCTTCGTAGAGGCCAAGCTCGACGGCCTGTTGGCCCATCGGAGCCAGTTCCGTTCGACCATGCGCATCGAAGAGTCGACATCCCGCGAGGAGACTGAGCGGTTCCGCGATCGTGTGATCCGACAGCTCGCTGATCACGGCCGGCCCGAAGGATTCGGGGCGGCCGAGCCTTTCAAGTTGATGCGCGACCTCTGACGGGCCGCCTCTCCGGCGTCGCCAGCCAGCTCGATCAGGTGGCGGCGGTCTTCCTGGCCGCAGACTTCCGAGCCCGAGACGTGGCGCTGGACTTGGTCCCCTTGCGCGCCGGCGCCCTCGTGGTCTTGCGGACCCTGCCCTTCTTCGCCGTCTTGCGGGCGGGCGCCTTGGCCGTCTTGCGGGCGGCCGTCTTGCGAGCGG
>VAWP01000089.1:0-13710 GCA_005888295.1 Actinomycetota bacterium | reverse complement strand
TGCGCGTCGTCTTGCGGGCTGTCTTGCGGGCCGGAGCCTTGGTGGCCTTCCTCGTGCGGGCCTTCGTGGCCTTGCGCGCCGGAGCCCTGGTCGTCTTGCGGGTGGCCTTGGTGGCCTTGCGGCCGGCCGTCCGGCCAGCGGCCCTCGTCCTCTTGGCCACCGTCTTCGACGTCTTCGACGCCGACGTGGTGGCCTTCTTCACCCGCCGCTTGGCTGTCCGTCTCGCTCTGCCCGTCGTGCTTGCGACACGCTTCTCTGCGGCCGTAGCCGCCTTTCTCATCGCTGCCATTGAGTCACCTACCGCTTCCTGGCGGCCTTCGCCGTCGTGATGGTCTTCTTTCTCGCCGGAGCCTTCCTGGCCGCCGGCCTCTTGTTGGCAGGAGCCCTCTTCGAAGTCACCTTCTTCCCCGTCCGCACCTTCTTGATAGGTCGGTTGGGGTGGAGGGCATCCCTGATGCCGATCCAGCTGCGAACCACACCCCCTTCGAAGCGTTGGTTCGCACCGGTGTCCCAGTCTGTGGATCGCGACCCATACCCGCCTCCACCGATGCGATGACCGTCGACATGACCGCGTCAACGGCACGCTCGGCCTGCCGCTTCTCGAGCGCAGCAGCTGAGCCGACCGCGTCGACGAGCTGGGACTTGTTCACCGCCATCCCTGTAATGAAAAAGGTTCTTGGCCACGAGGTCAAGTTTTTCCTTGACGCGCGAGAGCTCTTGCGCTCGCGATGGACGCCAGACCGCGCACTTCGCGAGCCTTACGGCTCGTGGAACCTCTGCCGGACGGTGTCTACGACGTCATGATCGTGGACGTCGCTGTCGAAGAACATCACCCGGTTCGGATCGATGTCGTCGTCACGGCGGGACCACACCGCGGCGAAGTCGTCTCGTTGCGAACATCGGCGATGCAACGGGACCCGCTCGGCCTCCTGGGTCTTCCGGCGTCCGTCACCGTGACGGACGGGACGCCCGATCTGCAGGTGGACTAGCGCAGCGCCGGCCGCTCGGCTCCCGGGACGAATCGGTGCGCTGGCGGCGACCCGCGGCCCTGCGATGGCGGGTTCGATGGGCCGGTTCGATGGGGGCCAAGTACGCCGATGGCATTATCCTGGCTGGCGATGACGTGCCCATCCTGCGGGAACTCGCTGCCGGAGCGGGCCCGCTTCTGCCCCGGATGCGGGCAGTCCATCGTGACGGTGGGCACACGAGGTGACGAGCGCAGGGTCGTCTCCGTGGTGTTCGCCGACCTCGTCGGCTTCACCACGCTGAGCGAGGCCATGGACCCAGAGCAGGTCAAGAACCTCGTCGACAGCTGCTTCGAGCGTCTGGCGGCCGACATCACGGCCTTCGGGGGGAGGGTGGACAAGATCGTCGGTGACGCCATCGTCGCCCTGTTCGGCGCACCGGTCGCCCACGAGGACGACGCTGAGCGGGCGGTGCGGGCGGCGCTGCAGATGCAACAGAGCGTCGTGGCGCTCTCGGGCGAGCTGGAGTCGGTCCGCCTGCGCATCGGGGTCAACACCGGTGAGGTGCTGGTCGGCGCCCTTCGGGCCGGCGGTGACTACACGGCGATGGGTGACGTGGTCAACGTGGCCAGCCGGCTGCAGACCATGGCCGACCCTGGTCAGGTCCTGGTCGGCTCTCCCACGAGAGCCAGCACGGCCGGCGTGGTGCGCTACGAGCCGGCGGGCTGCCTGCAGCCCCGCGGTCGGGACGTCGCGGTCGAAGGGTGGATCGCCAGGGAATGTCTCGCTCCTCCCGGACGTCGGCCGGCTCGGGTGAACGGCCCGCTCGTCGGCCGCAGCGAAGAGCTCGGTCTTCTCCGGCACGCGGTGGGCGCCTCGGTCCTTCGGCACCGGGCGCAGCTGGTCGTCCTGCTCGGAGACGCCGGAGTGGGCAAGAGCCGGTTGGCCCGCGAGCTCGCGGACTGGGCGGTGCACCAGCACGGCGCCACGGTGCTGGAAGGCCGTTGCGTGCCGTACGGGGAAGCCAACGTCTGGTGGCCGATGGCGGAGATGATGCGCCAGGCGTGCGCCATCGAGCCCTCCGATTCGGCCGAAGAGACGCTCGCCAAGTGCAGGGCCGCCGTCGCCGACGTCACCGGCCTCGAGGTCGGCGGGAGCGAGACCGAACGCATGGCGACTGCGCTCTCCTTCCTCATGGGCAACCAGGGTGCGCTGGCCAACGTCGACCCGGGTCGAACGCGGGAGGAGGTGCGGCTGGCCCTGCTGACCTTCCTCGACGGGCTCGCCCGGCGCCGCCCACTGGTGATGGCCCTGTCGGAGCTTCACTGGGCCGACGAGCTGGTCTTCGACGCCATCGACGACCTACTCGACCGGCTCCATCACCTGCCCCTCGTCTTCATCGCCACGGCCAGACCCGAGATCCAGCCTCGTTGGGCTCCTCGGCCCGGTCGCCACAGCGAGGTCGTGCTGCACGTCGATCCCCTCGCCATGGTCGAGGGCCGCCAGTTGCTCGCCTCGCTGTCCGGGAGCGAGCTCGAGGCCGAGCTCGGAGATGCGTTGCTCGAACGCAGCGGCGGCAATCCGTTGTTCCTCGAGGAGCTGTCCGCGCTTCTCGACGACGCCAGCCGAGGCGACCGCAGCGATCAGGACGTCCTCGCCGAGGCCGGTGCACCGCGCGCGGAGCTGCCCGCCACCCTGCGGGGCCTGGTGGCAGCCCGGCTGGACGTGCTCAGCCACGAGGAGCGCGCCGTGGTGGAGGACGCGTCGGTGGTGGGATTGCGAGGCGAGCTGGAGGCCCTGACCACACTGGCCACGGCGCGGGGCGTCTCCGACATCGTTCCGATCGTCGAGGAGCTGGCGGCCAAGGACGTGATCGCGGTGGACGGCGCCACGTGGACCTTCCGGTCCGGCCTTGCCCGCGAGGTCGCCTACGAGATCCTGACCAAGGCCGAACGGGCCCGACGCCACCACGCCCTGGCGTGGTGGCTGTCGGAGAGCACCCAGCAGACGGACCGGCAGCACGAGGTCGTCGAGCAGCTGGCCCACCACTACAGCGAGGCCTCGGTGCTCACCGCCGAGGTGGGAGCGGTGAGCGGCGTTCCCACCGACGTGTGGCGATCGGCGGTCGAGTTCATCACGATGTCGGCGGAGCGGTCACGCCAGCGGGGCTTCCATCAGCTGGCGGTGGACCTGCTGTCACGGGCCCTCGCCGTGATACCCCAGGACGAGGACGCCGCCCGACGGGACGTGCTGCTCGTGCGGGCCGATGCGAGAGCCAACCTGCACGAGCCCGGCGCGGCGCGCGCCGACATCGACAGCGCGCTGACGTCGGCGTCTGCGAAGGGGGACCAGCGGGCCGTCGCCCGGGCACTCACCGTCCTGGGCCACGTCGAGCAGTCCGAGGGATCGTTCGACGCGTCGAGCGCGACCCTCGAGCGTGCCGTGCGCATCTGGCGCGACGTGGGCGACGAGCACGGCGAAGCCGAGGCGCTCAGTCAGCTGGGCACGACCCGCTCGCTGATGGGCGACCCCGACGGGGCAGAGGAAGCGCTGACGAGCGCCCTGGCGACCTTCCGCACGCTCGGGTCGCGCCGCGAGGAAGCCTGGGTGCTCTGGAACCTGGCCGAGATCGCGTACGCGCTGGGCCGGCTGCCCGAGGCGGAGGAGCGGCTGGGCGAGGCGGGGACCACCTTCGCCGAGGCGGGCGACTGGGGAGGCCTCGGCTGGACGAAGGGCCTCCTCGGGTTCGTGCGCTACTTCCAGGGCCGGCGTGAGGAAGCCGAGGAGCTGGCGGTCCACATCCTCGGTGAGGTGCGCCAGGGCGGTGATCGCTGGGCCCTGGCCATGGTGCAGCACCTGCTGAGCTCGGTGGCGCTGTGGCAGGGGCGGACCGACGAGGCGATCGAGCGCAGCCAGGAGGCGGGCCGCTTGTTCCGCCAGCTCGACAACAGCGACGCCTTGCGGGCCGACGGTGTGTTGATACGAGCCCGTGCGGCCGCCGGCGACGTCGACGCCGCGTTCTCCCTGGCCCGCGAGGCCCTGATGACCGCCTTGTCGAACGAGGGCTCGAACGGCTGGTCCTCGTCCAAGGCAGGCAACGTGTACGGGCTGGTGCAGGGGGCTGGACTGGTGCTCGCCGGCGCGGCCATACACGTGGGCGACGGCGAACAGGCGCTGGCGGTCCTGAGCGAGGTGTCGCAGCTGTCGACCGGCGCGGTGAGCGAGGTCGCCACGACCGAGGTCGACACCGCCCACGGAGCCGCCCTCGCGCAGGTCGGGCGGTTCGACGAAGCGATCGAACGGCTCGAGCAGGCGGGCGCCGGCGCCGTGGCCGCGGGCCCGAGAGCCAATGCGCTGTCTCTGCTCGCCCTGGCTTGTGCCGGCGCGTCCCGGCCCGATCGGGCGATCGAGGCCGCCCGGGCGGCGGCGTCGCTCCACGAGGCCACCTATCTCGATCGGGCCGTGGCCGACATCGCCCGAGGATTCGCCTCGGTTCAGCTGGGCCGCGCCGAGGAGGGCGACGAGGCGTTCTGGGCAGCGCTGTCGAGCGTCGACGTCACTGGTGACCGGACCCAGCAGGCCATCGTCCGGCTGGCTCGGGCCCGGGCCTTGGAAGCCACCGGTCGGCGTGAGGCGTCGGACGCCCTCGACGAGGCGCGTGCCGCGCTCGATCGCATCGGCATCACGGCGGCGGGATGGGACGCGGCATTCCGCGCCGCCGCCGGGGGCCCGCCCCTCGTCGAGCCGGTGCCCACCGCCGGCCGTCAGTGAGCGCGTCGGCCAGTCAGGAGACCCGCGTGGGATCCTGCAGGCCGAGCACCTGATCGGCGACTTCCGCCAGCTCGTCGGCCCAGCGGTCCGGCTCGACGGCGGGCACGACGACGAGCTTGGAGAACCCGCGGTCGATGAAGGCCTCGAGGCGCCGGCGGAGCGCGGGCAGCCCGGAGAGCACGATCTCACCGGGGTCGACATCCGGCCGGCGCGCCGCCAAGGCCTGGGCCAGGCGATCGGGCAACGCACCACGCGTGTAGACCACGAGGGCGCCGAAGTGCTCGGGGTCGATCCACCGCCCCGCCCGATCCGCTGCTTCCTCCACGATCTTGCGCCCGGCGGCGGCCTCGTCGGGCGTGCAGAAGCTCGGCAGCCAGCCGTCGCCGAGCCGACCAGTGCGTCGCAGCTCGCTCGGAACGCGACCGCCGAGCCAGACGTCGGGAGGCTGCTGCACCGGCTTGGGGCGCACCGTGAGCTGGGCGTAGGCGAAGCGGGGTCCTTCGTGATCGACGGCGTCCTCGGCCCACATGCGGCGGACGAGCGGCAGCGCTTCGTCGAACCAGGCCGCGCGCTCTTCTCGCCGGACGCCGAAGGCCTGTTGCTCGTGCGGCTCGGCCACGCCGAGGCCGAAGGCTGGCAGCAGGCGGCCGCCGGAGAGCACGTCGAGGCTCGCCAGCTCCTTGGCCAGCACGGCAGGGTTGCGCCCCGGCAGCACCAGCACGCTCGTGCCGAGCTTGAGGCGCTCGGTCCGGCCGGCGGCGACGGCGAGCCCCACCACCGGATCGGGGGCGACCCCCGTGATCCGCTCGGACAGCCACAGCGAGTCGAACCGGTGTCGTTCCAGGCCGTCGACCAGATCGAGGAAGTGCTGCTGGCCACCACCGCCGGCGGCGGTGCCGAGCCCGTAGCCGATGCGAACCTTCATGTGCGCCCCTTCATGCGCGCCCCTTCATGCGCGCTCCATCATGTGCGGCCAGCCTACGAGCTGGCCTTGCAGCCGTCGGCCGGGCCCGAGCAGGATGACCCTCGACGATGGAGGACGCACGGAGAGGGCAGGGCGAGACACCTGTCGGAGTGGCCGGCACGGGCGGTGCGCAGGCCACGCTGGCCAGGCTCAACGAGCAGGGACAGCTGGCGCGCCCGATCCGGCCGGTGGTCGTCGATCGCGACGGCCGGGTCGACGCGGCCGAGGCCGCCGGGGTGACCGCCCTCTGGCGCCCGGGCCTCAAGTCGCGAGAGTGGTTGCTGGCCGCCGTCGACCACCTGCCGGACCTGGCGTGGGTCCACTCCGACGCGGTGGGCGTCGACAGCCTGCCGGTCGCCGAGCTGGCGGCGCGGGACATCATCCTCACCAACGGCGTCGGCAGCTTCTCCCGTCCGATGGCGGAGTGGGTCATGCTGGCGATCCTTTCCGCGGCCAAGCGCTTTCCCCGTTTCGTGCGGCTGTCGGACCGCGGGGTGTGGGACCCGAGCCCGCTCCTGAGCGAGCTCGACGGAGGAGTCCTCCTGCTGCTCGGGCTCGGCTCGGTCAACGGTCTGGTCGCGGCGATGGCCGCGGCATTCGGGATGGACGTGAGGGCGGTGGCGCGCCAGGCCCGCGCCGAGCTTCCCGCCGGGGTGACCCGCATGGTGGCACCCGACCGCTGGCGCGACGAGCTTGCGGACGCCGACTACGTCGTGCTCGGCCTGCCGCACACACCCGCGACGGCCAACATCATCGACGCCGACGCCCTGGCGGCGATGAAGCCCACGGCGTGGCTCGTGAACGTGGCCCGTGGGGCGCTGGTCGACGAGGCCGCCCTGGTACGCGCCCTCGACGTGGGCCAGGTCGGCGGCGCCGTGCTCGACAGCTTCGTCGAGGAACCGCTGCCGGACGGTCATCCCCTCTGGCGACGCGAGAACGTCATCGTCGTGCCCCACTTCACGTGGTCCTCGCCGCGGGCCGTGGACCGCATCGAGGAGCTGTTCGCCGCCCAGCTCATCCGCTGGCTCTCGGGCGCACCGCTGGACAACGTCGTCGACGCCACCGCCGGCTACTGAGCAGCCGGACGCGGAGTCAGTTGACCCCGCGCTCGCGGCCCTCCCAGTAGGGAGAGCGGAGCTTGAACTTCTGCAGCTTGCCGGTCGCCGTCCGGGGGAGGTCGTCACGGAGCTCCACCGATCTCGGGCACTTGAAGTGCGCCAGCCCACTCCGGCAGAACTCGATCAGCTCGGACTCCGACACGTCCGCACCCGGCCGGACGACGACGAGGGCCTTGACCGTCTCGCCCCACTGCTCGTCGGGCACCCCGATGACGGCCACCTCGGCCACGGCCGGGTGCTGGTAGAGGTGGCCCTCGACCTCGATGGAGGACACGTTCTCACCGCCACTGATGATGACGTCCTTCTTGCGGTCCTCGATGGTGAGGTGAGGGCCGTCGAGGAACCCGGAAGACGTGGTTGGACCGGGCGAGGACCTCGCCCTCGTCGTCGGTGCGGACCTTGACGCCCACCGCCGGCAGCCCCGCCCGGCTCAGCCGGCGAGCCCGCTCGGGCGGATCGAGGCCGTCCCACTCCGACGGAGCCCGGTTCACGGTCAGCAGCGGCGCCGTCTCGGTCAGGCCGTAGATCTGGATGAACTCCCAACCGAGCTCGTCGCCGACGCGCTCGATGATCCTGGCCGGAGGCGGCGCGCCGGCGACCACGATGCGCACGCTGCCCGCACCCGGCACCGGCCGGCCCTGCTCCCGTCGGGCGGCGGCCGCGTCGAGCACCGCGGCCACCACGGCGGGCGCGCCGCACATGAGCGTCACACCCTCGGTCTCGACCCGGGCGAGGATGACCTCACCGTCGACCTTTCGCAGGACCACGTGGCGGACGCCCATCCCGGTTGCCGCGTAGGGCATGCCCCACCCGTTGCAGTGGAACATCGGCAAGGTGTGCAGGAGCACATCCCGGTCGGTGACGGTCGTGTGCCACCCGAAGACGACCGCGTTGAGCCAGCAGTTGCGGTGGGTCAGCTGCACCCCCTTGGGGCGGGCTGTCGTGCCCGAGGTGTAGTTGATGCTGCAGGTGGCGGCCTCGTCAGGCTCCCACCGGCTCGGGCCGGCGGCATCGTCGCTCAGCTCGGCGAAGAGCTGGCGGTCCTGCACACCGTCGAGGACGATGCGCTCTTTGACGCTCACGTCGGCGAGCGCCTCGTCCAGTTCGGGATCCACCAGCAGCACCGACGCTCCCGAGTGGTCGATGATGTAGCCGACCTCCTGGGAGTTCAGCCTGAAGTTGATGGGCACGAGCACGCGCCCGAACCCGCTGACGCCGAAGTACGAGATCAGGAAGCGCCCCGAGTTGGGGCTCACGATGGCCACCCGCTCCCCGGAGGCGACTCCCATGTCGTCGAGGGAAGCGGCCATTCCCCGGGCCCGGCGGTGGAGCTGGGCATAGGTCAGCCGGTCGAGCGAGCCCGACACCGCCGGCTCGTCGACCAGTGCAACGCGATCGGCGTAGGCGGAGCCCCCCCGCTCGAGGAAGTCGCCGACGGTAAGCGGTACCTCCATGACGCCCCTCTCGTCGTGGTCAGACGCGAGCCAACTTATCCCAGGGCTCGTCAGCCGGCGCCGCCGAGGCCGGCTGCGGAGGCAGGCTCGAGGCCCAGGCTCGGATCGGGCGTCCTCTCGATGGCCCGTTCCGGACAAAGCCGGCGCTGGGCTCCGTCGAGCTGACGGGCCGCGGAGTCCCGCTGGAGGCGCTGCTCGAACGAGGCGGGCCGCCCGCCCAGTGCGTCGTGCTGGTCGCTCACCTCCCACCGCTCCCGATAGCTCTCGACGGCCAGCGCCGCCTGGCGCCAGGTCGTCCGATCGGCGGGCGCCGACGGGCGCGGACCGAGCTCGGCCACGAGGTAGCCGGGAGGCGAGACCTCGGCCGCTCGGGCGAGGACCCACTGTCTGCGGCCCACCGCCTGCACGAGGGTCTCCGGGCTCGCCAGATCGGGCCGCTGCGCCGACAGTCCCGCCGCCCGGCTGGCCGCCTGTGTCTCCAGCTCGCAGCGGCGCTCCGCCAACCGCTCGTGGCGCGCCTCCCACCGCCGGACCTCGGACTCCCGGTAGACCAGCTCGGTGCGCACGTCGGCCGCCTCCTGCCTCGCTGCCCGTCGGCCCGTCCAGGACGTCGTGGCCATGAGATCCTCCAGCCGGTTGGCGGCGACCGACCGGGCGGACCGGGCCGCGACCAGCCGGTCGTCGGTGCGGGCCTGCTCCTGGTCGAGGTGCGCCAACGCCGCCGTCGGATCGGGCGCCACGGCGCGAGCGAGGCGATGCTCGAGGCCCTCGAGGCGACGACCGAGCTGGCTCAGCGAGGAACCGGGCGCGTCGACCGCGACGTCGTCAGTGTGCCGTCCGCCCGGACCCACGCCGCCGACCACGTAGCAACGGTCGTTGCCGTCCGAACCGCAGGCCCATCGGCCGTCACCCAGGATGAGCGCCCGGTCGGGCCGCGCCCTCCTCGCCTCACGGGGCGTCGTGGCGTAGGCGTGCCGCAGCCCCATCTCCACCGCGGTCGCAGCGCTGATCGACAGCGTCCGACCGCCCTCGGTGCGCAGGTCGAGAACGCTGCGCTCGGAGTCGACGTTGACCACCGTCGCCCGCGTACCGGTCGCCACGCCGGCGTTGCGCCCGCCACGGCTGAACAGGGCGCGGTCACCCACCGCCATCTCACGATGACCCACGGTCATCGACTCGCCCAGCTGCCCGGCGTCGACGAGCTCGGAACGCGCCGCGGCATTGAGGGCGTCGAGCTCCCGGCCGCCGGCGGCGACCATGGCCGGCTCACGGCCCGCCCGTCGCTCCGCCCACCAGTCGGCCACCAGGCGTTGCCGGAGGACGGGCGCGGACGAACCCACCACGACACCCGCGCCGTCGACGCCTCGTTCCACGACGTCGACCCAGCCGCGGCCGGTGGTCGGCTCGACCCACGCCGTCGATCTGGGCGCGTCCAGGGCGATCGACCCGAGGCTCTCACCCAGCCGCCGAAACGCTCCGCCCTCCACGGCGCGCAGCTGTCGTACCTCACCGAGCAGGATCACCTTGGCCCCCGCCCGCTCGGCGCCATCGAGCACCGATCGCACCGTGTCCGCTGGCACTCGGCCCGCGTCGTGCACGACCAGGACACCGTCGGCAAGCCGAGCGGACGCCGGCCCGTCGAGCTGGGCGACGAGATCCACCAGTGTCGTGGTCTCGATGCCGGTGACGGCTTCCAACTCGGCGGCCTGGTCGGCGCAGGGTGCGCCCGCCAGCACGCGCGCACCCGAGGACTGCCACGCGTCGCGAGCGGCATCCAGGGCGTCGATGGCGCCGGCCCACCTGGCGCCCGTGGCGACGATCACGCCGGTGCTCGAGACCGACACCTCTCTGATCGCGGCGGACTGGACCGACGGCAGGTGCGGACGGTCCGACAACGCTGACTCGAGCACCACCGGCTCGGCAACGCCGACACCGGCCTCACAGCGTCGAAGCGCCGACTCGACCAGTGCCCGCTCAGTGGCGACCACCTCCGGTGTCGTCCACCGCTGCTCGTGAGCACCCCAGGAGGCGGGTTGCACGAAGCCCGAACCCACGACCGCGTCGGCAAGCGTCTCGACCGTCGCCACCGCGGCTCCGTCCGGAAGCGCCGAGCAGCACGCCCTGATGACGTCCCGCCGCGAGAAGGTCGACGCCACTGCGGTCAGCCCCTGGGGGCCCACGATCGACCGCATCCAGTCCGCGGTCGGGATCTGATGGTCCGCCGGCCGGTCCCGCTGCATACCGCGCATCGCACCCGCGAGCTGGGCTCCGCCGAGACCGGCTGCCGTTGCCCGCGCCCGCCATTCGCCGACCATGGACTCGAAGCTGGCGTCGAGGTCCTTGGCTCGCCGGGTCGCGAGCTGGGCCACCCGCGCCGCCTTCGGGCCCGAGCGGCCCTCCTCGGCCAGCCGAGCCTCGATCTCCGTCCTCCGCCTGGAGAACGCCCGGATGACCGATCGGTCGATGCCGACGATGTCGGCCATGCCCTTGCGTACAGGAGCCCACTCGACACCGAGGCACCGGCTCAGCTCGTGCCGCAGGTGAGCCTGGTACAGGTAGCCGGCGGTGCGGGCGTGCGCGTACAACCCGCGGGCATCGAACGCCGACCACCGACCGTCGCCGTCCGCCACCAGGTTGGCGACCAGCACGTGGGTGTGCAGATGTGGATCGGGTGCCCGGCTGGCACGATGGAGGAACGCGGCCGCCACCACCCCCTCGACGGCGACGTTGTGGCGCAGGTCGCCGTGGCCTCGACGGGCGGTGACCGCCACCCGCTCGAGGTAGCCCGTCGCCGCCGCCACCGCGGATTCGTGGGCGAGCCGGACCTGGTCGGCGGCCGACGCGTCCCCGAGGGCGTAGCAGAGCGAGACGGACTTGGGCGCGGCGAACACCAGATCGAACCCGGCGACGCGGACGCGGTCCTGGGCGGGGTTGAGAGCCTCGCCGGTGGCGGGGTCGGCGCCCGCCAGGACGGCTGCGAGGTCCGCAGGGCCGACGGATCCGCGCAGTCCCAGCGATCCCGACGCCCGCCCCAGCCACGCCCCGTCCGGCTCCTGGCCCGGCCGGCGGTGGTCCTCGGCCCCTCCCGCCACCGCGTCCAGGTAGTACCGCTCGCCGCCCCGTCGGACCTTGGCGATGCTCAGCACGGCCGCCGATCATAGAGTTTCAGTATCTTTCATGCACTATCATGTGCGCGGGCGCGCGACGCAGCGGCGCGAAGGCCATTTCGAGTGGGATCGCCGGCGGATCAGCGGTAGGCGGCGAGGACGCGCTCGGCCGCCCGTCGGCCCGTGTCGACCAGGTCAGGGGGATCGACCACCTCGGCGCCGGGGCCGAGACGGAGCAGGAGCCGCTCCAACCACGCCGTGCCGGAGACGGCCAGGGTGACGGTCAGGCGGTCGTCGGCCTGCTCTTCGACGGCCAGGGTGGGGTACGCCTCGACGACCCAGCGCGCCGCGGCAGGGATCGCCAGCCGCACCGGGCTCGCGTCGGGTCCAGGGGCGAAGACCCGCTCTCGCACCCTCGCCGCCGGCGGGTCGAACGTATCGCCGACCACGCGCGCGTCCTGGATCCGGTCGACCCTGAAGAGCCGGACGTCGCCCGCCAGGTGGCAGAACCCGTCCAGGTACCAATGGCCTTCGCTGGCGACCACCGAATAGGGATCGACCTGGCGGGTCGTCCGCTCATCCCGGGAGGCCGAGTAGTAGTCGATCTCGAGCCGCCGACGGTCGGCGACGGCACGTCGCACGACGGACATGTTGGCGGGCTCGTCGAGATCTATGGCGATGCGGCTGCGATCGCCGAGCACGGTCTCGAGCTTGGCCAGCGCCCGCGCCAGGGCGCCGCCCGGATCGGCGCCGGGCACGGCCAGGATGGCGCGCGCCGAGGCGGCCACCGTGAAGCCTTCCGCCGCGCTCAGCCGGCGCGGCCTGGTGAGGTGCGCACCCAGGTTGGCCGACACCCACTCGTCGGAGACGATCAGCTCGATCAGCTGGTCCGGTGTGTAGGGAGGAAGCCCGCAACACGCGGCCAGCTCCAGGAGGGCCACCACCTCGGCCTCGGGCATCTCGAAGCGCGCCGCCACCTCCGAGATCGGGGCCCCACCCCGATCGGCGAGCCAGGGCAGGATGGCCAGCAGCCGGCGCAGCCGGTCGCCGGCATCGGTGCGCGAGCTCAACGAACCGGACCTTCGGCGGGTGCTGCAGGCGCGGCCACGGCTTCCAGCCACGCCCGCACCCGCTGGCGAAGATGCTCGGGCGCAACGACCACTGCGTGGTCCAGGAGGCCGAGCACCCACGACCGGAAGGCATCCTCGTTCGCCACCTCCAGGCGAACGACGACCGAGCCCTCACGCCGGCGCTCGACGATCGCGCTCTCACCCAGCTCTGCCTCGACCAGGGGAGCCTGCAACGCGTCGACGAGCACCTCGGCGGACGTGATCTCGCCCTCGCCGAGTCGCCACGGCTCGTCCGGAAACGCCGTAGCGGCGTCGAAGTCCGCGGGTATCTCGAAGGCACCCGCCGCGCCCACGACCAGCCGGCCGTCCATGCGGTCGACTCGAAAGGTCCGCAGGGCGGCGCGGACCTCGTCCCGACCCACGAGGTACCAGAAGCCCGACCGGAACAGCAGTCCGTACGGCTCGACCCGTCGCTCCTCACCCCGGTACCCGAAGCGCACCGGTGCGCGGGCGCGCAGGGCCTCGTGCAGACGCGGCAGCTGGGGCAGCGACGGCAGCGACGCCACGGGGCTGGGGCTGTCAGCATCGGCGACCCCGAGCTTGACCAGGGCGCCGCGACCGCTGCCCTCGTCGAGGTGGACCCCGGCCACGGCCAGGTTGAGGGCCACCTGCTCGTCGTGGTCGAGCCCGAGCGGGGGGAGGTAGTAGTCCTCGGCCCTGATCCGGTACCCCCACAGCTCCTCCGACTCCACCGGTTCCACCGCGATCGGTATCCCCTCCTCCCGGAGGGTGCGCTTGTCGCGCTCGAACGCCTGCCTGCGGGCCTCGGCTCCCTCCGGATAGCCCGTGACGGCGTCGGCGATCTGGTGGATGGTCAGCGGACGCCCGGTGTCGAGCAGGACCAGCACCAGATTGGTGAGCCGCTCGAGCCGGTCCCGCCTCTCCACCGGCGACAGCGTACGCCCTGCGGCCCCGCCGCCCGCCGCCTGCTAGCTCAAGTGGCGGAAGCGCAACGGCAACGTGTCCGTCACGTAGGCGTGCAGCGGGTCGCCACCGTGCTCGCCCACGGTGACCACCGCGTAGTTGCCGCTGCGGGGCGTGGTCGCGTGGTCGACGTCGCCAGGCGCGTACTTCCCCTGAAAGGCGACCACGCAGACCGAGCGGTCGGAGGGACGCAGGCTTGACGACGTGGTGGGCGGCCGGCGCAGCTGGGTCACCGACACCCGGCGCACGCCGAGGAGGCGGCCCTTGCCGTGCACGG
>VAWP01000088.1 GCA_005888295.1 Actinomycetota bacterium | reverse complement strand
AGCACATCGGGCGCACGCTCCCCGCTGAGCTGCGCACGGCGCTGGAGCTGGGCGATCCCTCTGGCTTCGGTGGCCTGGTGTGCGTGGACTGCGGCAAGCGCCGCGGCATACAGCGCGACCACATCGATCCCGTCGCCAACGGGGGCCCCACCGCCTACGACAACCTGGCCGGCCGCTGCTGGGAGTGCCACCAGCGCAAGACCGAGCAGGATCGTCGGGCGGGCCTGCTGGGCAACGGCAGGGGAAACGGCAAGGGAAGGGGAGGTCGAGGGAGGAAGCCGCCGTAGCGGTGGGGCAGTCGAGGGAGACGGTGCGAGGGAGACGGTGCGAAGCGGATCTCCGGGGTCTGCCGACGGTAGGGTGAAGGCATGAGCGTGCAGCTCAACCACACGATCGTCTGGTGCAGGGACAAGGAGCGCTCGGCGACGTTCCTCGCCGAGCTCCTCGGGCTGGCGAAGCCGACGTCGTTCGGGCCGTTCCGTATCGTCGAGGCCGGCAACGGCGTGTCGCTCGACTATCACGACGTGGACGGCGAGATCGCGTCGCAGCACTACGCGTTCCTCATCAGCGAGGACGAGTTCGACGAGATCTTCGGTCGGATCTCCGAGTGGGGGCTCGAGTACTGGGCCGATCCGGCGCTCAGCCGGCGGGGGGAGATCAACCGCAACGACGGCGGTCGAGGCGTGTACTTCCGGGACCCGGACGGACACCTCCTCGAGATCATCACCCGCCCGTACGGGTCCGGCCGGTAGCACCAGCGTGCATCCGCAGAAGTGGGTGGACGTCGACACGGCGGCGATCTCCGACAACGCCGCCGCCGTGAAGGCGATGCTCGGGCCTGGAGTCGGCGTCATGGCGGTGGTGAAGGCCAACGGGTACGGCCACGGGTTCGAGCTGGCGTCGGCCGCCGCGCTCGAGGGAGGCGCGACGTGGCTGGGGGTCTCGTCGCCCACCGAGGCACTGCAGGCGGTGCCGTTCGGCGCGCCCGTGCTCATCCTCGGCGCCACGCCCGATCGGTTCTACCCCCAGATGCTGGAGGCGGGCGTCGAGCTCACGGTCTTCGACGCCGAGTCGGTGGAGTCTCTGGCCCGCGCCGCCGCGCAGGCCGGACGACAGGCGCGGGTCCACGTCAAGATCGACACCGGGATGAACCGCCTTGGCGCGCGGGCGACCGACATCGAGTCACTGCGGCGGGCGCTGCACGCGACACGCGCCAATGTCACCGTCGCGGGCATCTTCACCCACTTCGCCGATTCCGAGGGGCCCGACGTCGAGGTCACCCGGGTGCACAACGCTGCTTTCCTCGAGCGGGCCGAGCCCCTGCGCCAGCTCGCCCCCGAGGCGATGATCCACGCCGCCAACTCCGGCGCCATCCTCCGCCTGCCCGAGGCGCACCACGATCTGGTCCGCCTCGGCATAGCTCTCTACGGGTACCCCCCGGTGCCCACGGCCGTCCCGTTGCGGACGGCCATGACGATGCTCGCCGAGGTCACCCACGTGAAGGAGATCGATCCAGGCGAGACCGTCAGCTACGGCCGCACCTGGACCGCGCCGCGGACGACCCGCGTGGCCACGCTTCCCGTCGGCTATGCCGACGGCATCCACCGGTGGCGGGCAGGGACCGACACCGTGTTGATCGGCGGGACACGGAGTCGCATCATCGGGCGCGTGACGATGGACCAGATCATGGTCGACGTGACCGACTGTGACCCGGTGGCCAAGGGCGACGTCGCCGCCCTCGTGGGCGACCTGGACGGCAACCACCTCGGAGCCGACGAGATCGGCCTGGCGGGCGACACCATTCCCCACGAGGTGCTGTGCGCGACCTCGTCGCGGGCGGCCCGCATCCCGCGGCCGTCAGCCCGGGCGCTGCCCTGAGGGCCGCGTAGCTCAGCCGGCGGGCGACGGCAGCTCCGCCGTCTTGGGGTACAGCCCGGTGCCGTGGGGGGCGTTCGGAGGCGTCGGCCCGTCATCGGGTGAGGTGGCCAGCGTCGGGTACGAGTAGACGCCGGGCTGGCCGTCGTTGCCGACGAGGCCGGGACAGCCGGTCCGCATGTCCTCGCAGTCGAAGGTGCCGCCGCCGGCCCGATGGATGTCGAGGCGCGACTGGTAGAAGAACGAGAACATGTTGGGATCGTGGTTGGGGTCGATGCTCGCCTCGGGGAGGTCGCGCTGCCAGCGCGTCGTCAGGAGCCGTCCGTCCGCCGCCGGGTCTCCCTTCACGTACTTGTCGAACCACGCTGTGGTGTACCAGTCGATCATGTCGGCGCCCCGCAGCGAGGCCCCGAAGGCCGCGTTGGGGATGAAGCTGAAGTCCAGGTGGCTCCCGCCCCGGATGATGAGCTCGCCCGTGTCGGCACCTGCCTTGGTGTAGGCGAACGACTCCGTCGTCTTGGCCGTCGGATCGGGTTGGGACGTGTTGGGCAGCGGCGGCAGACCGTAGTCGGCCGACATCCCCAGCGCCGGCTTGGTGATCGGGGCCACCCGGCGCGCCGCCGGGTCGGAGGGGCAGGGCTGCTCGATGGGGCCGCGGCTGCGACCGAAGCCGGAGTTGGGATCGGGAGCGCCGAGGTTGTCCCACGCCACGATCGCCTTCACTCGCGGGTCCCACTGGCCGATGTAGGAGACGCCGGCCGCCCCGTAGGAGTGTCCGGCGAGCCCCAGCCGGGTGGGGTCGAGGATGGCCGAGAACGGGTTGTAGGCGTTGTCGAGGCCCTGGGCGACGCGCCCGTCCTGCTTGGCTTCGTGACCGGTGCCGGTCGTGCAGCTCGGCACCGGCGCGTAGGGCTGTGACGGCGTCGAGAGGAAGAAGTCGACGGCGTCCTCGGTCCCGTCGAAGAAGGGGCGACCGTCGCTCTGGGCCGGCACGCCCTCCTGCTGGTCGGGCGCCTCCCCGAAGGTGTCGCTCTGACCCTGACCCTGCTCGTCCCACGTGAGGACCACGTAACCGGCCTTGGCCAGAGCCTGGGCGGCGTACCAGTACAGCTGCTCGTCGGCCTGCACCGAGCCGTCCGTGATCACGATGCCCGGACGTGAGGCGGGACCGGTGCGCGTGGCCCACACGTGTCCGGAGATCGTGGCCCCGTCACGAGCGGTGAAGTAGACCGGCTGCACGATCCCGTAGCCGCTGGTCTGCCAGGCGTACAGGCGGGCATCGCCGGCGCACCCGTCGTCGCCCGTCGAGCAGAGGTGGTCGTGGAACTCCCGGCCCGGATCGTTCACCTGCTCGAGGTTGGCCGCCATCTCGTTGCGGGCGCTGACCGTCCGCAACAGCGCCTGGTACCCGGGCGTGTCGTAGATCGTCTGGCGCTCCTCGACCTTGGAGAAGTTCTGCGCCTCGGTCTGTGGCGTCCAGGGCCGGGGCTTGAACGCCGGCGCGGCGCCGGCGACCCCGGCCGGCGCCAGGGCGAGCCACCCCGCCGAGGCGACGAAGACGAGCGCGCCGACCGCAACCGCGCCGACAACGAGAGTCGTCCCCAGGATCCTGGCCCGCACAGGGGGGTACTTCGAGCCCCGCACCCGACTTCCTCCCAGTCCCAGCGCACGCCCAGCGCACGGTCAGCGCATGGGTCGGGCGGGCCCGTTGGCAGCGGGACGCGGCCGAGGCGAGAATCCGTGGCATGCCCGACAGAGCGTTCATCGACCAGCTCGCCGAGGTGTGGCGGTCAACGGCCGCCGCGTGCGAGGACCTGAGCCCCGAGCAGTGGGACGCCATGACCGAGTGCCCCGGTTGGACGGTGCGGGACCAGCTGGCCCACGTGATCGGCACCGAGTCGGTGCTCCTCGGCCGGCCGTCGCCCGATCCGGCCCCGCCCGGCCTCCCTCATGTGCGCAACCCCATGGGCGAGATGAACGAGGCGTGGGTCGAGGCCCGTCGCCAGCTCCCTGGCGACAAGGTCCTGGCCGAGTTCGAGGACGTCACGGGCGCGCGGCTGGCCGCCCTCGGCGCCATGACCGACGAGGAGCTGGAGGCGGACACGCCGAGCCCCCTCGGTGTGGTGCCCTACGCCACGTTCATGGAAGTCAGGGTCATGGACTGCTGGACCCACGAGCAGGACATCCGGCGCGCCCTCGGGCGTGCGGGGCACCTCGACGGCGCGGCCGCCGAGACGGCGATCCGACGCTTCGTGTCCTCCTTCGGCTACGTCGTCGGCAAGCGGGTCGCGCCTCCCGAGGGCTCGACGGTGGTGCTCGACCTGGCGCCGTCAGCGCCATCGGCGTCATCGGCGTCGTCAGCGCCACTCGCGGCACGCATGGTCGCCGTGGTCGTGCGTGACGGCCGGGCCAAGTCGACCGATCCTCCTGCCGACCCGACCGTGCGCATCACGACCGACGTACAGACGTACTCCTGCCTGGCCACGGGACGGTGGACGGCCGACCACGCCATCGCCGCCGGCCGGGTCACCTTCACCGGCGACGAGGCGCTCGGTCGACGCGTGGTCGACAGCCTGTCCATCACGCCGTGACCGCGACCCTGACCGTGGCCCTGGTCGCGACCGAGGCGGTCACATCTCCTTGACGAGGCCGATCAGGTTCCCCGAGGGATCGGTGAAGTGGGCGATGGAGGGTCCGCCGGGCACGTCCATGGGTGGCGTGGCGGTCTTGCCGCCGAGCTTCTCGGCCTTGTCCAGCGCCGCCTGGAGGTCCGCCACCTCGACGTAGAACGTGACGGCCGGCTTGCCATCCGGCGATGCTCCGACACCTCCGGCGATCCCGTTCTTGCCGGGCTCGACCATGCCGTAGTTCATGGGGTTGTCGGCGTTGATCTTCCAGTCGAACAGCGCGCTGTAGTAGTCCTGGAGCGCCTTGGCGTCCTTGCCCATGATCTCGAAATGGATGACGGGTTGGGTCATGGTCTCTGTCTCCTCTCTCGGTTCTCTCGTGTCACGTAGGTATGCGAGGCTCAGGCCACGTGGGCCGTCAACCACTCCTTCAGCGGTGCGGAGGCGTGCAGGAAGTCGACCACCCGTTTCTTGGCCTGACTGGTGCCGAGCCAGCTGCCCACGGGCCATCGCCGCCACGCCACGAGCCCCTTGTGACGCAGCAGCTCGGCCCGAGGATGGTCCCTGGGATACCCCCGCGGGGCGGTCTTCAGGGTCTCGTGAGCGCTCACCTCGATCCCGCGTCTGGTCGTCGTGCTCACGATCTTGGCCAACTGGGAGCCGGTGCGATCGTCGGCGACCGCCCGGCGGTAGCGGTCGAGCTGGTCGGCGTCCGGCATGTAGAGGCCGCATCCCGCACCCAGTCCGTCGGCTGACAGCTGGATGTACCCGCCCTCGGCCAGCGAGGCGGCGATGGCCGTCTTGTAGGGCGACTTGTCCGCACTGAAACGAATGTCACGGTAGGGGCGGAAGATCCGTCCCTCGCCGAACTCGTCGGCCAGCTCGGCGAGGAGCTGCTGCATGGGCTGGTAGACGAGCTGCTCGTACTCGGCCTTGTGGGCCTGCCAGTAGGTCTTCGAGTTGTCCGCCTCGAGGCCCTCGTAGAACTCGATCGCCTCCGCCGGCCACCCCCGGAACGCCACGTCGGGCGACGCTAGTCGCGTGATTGTCATCGCGGCGGCGGTCCGCGGTAGGGATCGGGTCCGGGGTCACCGCCGGCGGCGGCCACGCCCAGGCGCGCGAGAAAGTGGTCCCATCCTTCCCCGTGGCGCGCCGCCTGTTCGGGCGTCAGGTCGCGGTGGACGAAATCGAGGATCGTCGCGTCGCCGTCGGCGGTCAGGCGAACCTCGACCGTCGACGAACCCGGCGGCATCTCCTCGCTCGCCTCCCAGCCCCACGTGAACACCACCCGGGCCGGGGGCTCCACCTCGACGAAACGACCCGCGGCCACGTTGCGACCGTTCATGTCGACGCGGAACGCGCCGCCGGGCACCGGGTCGAGGCGGTGCTCGATCCCCATCCAGCGGGCCATCTTGGCCGGGTCGGTGAAGTACGAGAACACGGTCTCCCGGGAGGCGTTGATGTGCAGCTCCCGGGTGAAGGTGGTGCGGGCTTCAGTTGCGGGCATCGGTCTCCTCCTGCTCTGCGGCTTCCTTCAGGCGGTCGAGGTGGTCCATCCAGAACTCGTCGACGAACGAGCGCATGAGCACCCCCGCCTCGCGAAGGATCGTGATGTGCTGCGAGATGGCGGGGCGGCTGACCTCGAAGCGAGCGGCGATCTCTCCTGCCGACAGCTCCCGGCGACGGACGAGGCGGATGATCTCGCGACGCCGGGGATCCGAGATGGCCCGGAGCACCGCCTCCACGAAAAGCTCAGGGCTGGCGGCCCAGGAAGCCAACGAGCCGGTCGGTCGGCGTGGCGTCGTCCGGGACGGGCACGATCGCACCGAAGGCTCCGCGCTCGCGGATGTCGTCGGTGATCGCCGACCGGCAGAACTCGAGGGCCGCGGTCGCCAGCGCAGGATCGATGGTCCGTGCCTGTCCCGTGGCCCTGGCCAGGTCCCAGCCGTGCACCAGGGTGTCGACGACGTTGATACCGGCGGCGGCAGGAGCCGGGATCTCCACGCCGATGGGCAACCGGCACGTTCCCTCCAGTGCCCCAGGGGCGGCCCAGGCGGCGAGCGTCGACGCCGCCGCGGCTCGGTACGCAGCCGCGAAGTCTTCGGCGAGCGCATCGGTCACGCCGTCCTCGGGCGGGCGCTCCCGGCGGGCCGTCCAGCCGAACCGGGTGAGCACGCCGGTCGTGTGGCCGAGCAGGGTCCGCACGTCCCATTCCTTGCACGGTGTCGGCTCGGACAGCTGGTCCGGCCGGATGCCGGCCACGATCCGCTCGGTCGTGCCGAAGGCGCCTTCGAGCTGCTCCAGGATCTCCACCCCTACCTCCTCGGGTCGACGTGGAGGCTATGTAAGCAGTCTCTTACAAAGGCGTCAAGCAGGAGAGCGAGCAGCCGGGGCCGCAGCTCTGGGGGGAGGGCAGCTGCGACCCCGGCTGCTGCGATCGTCAGGTGGTGTTGCCGGACTGGGCCCCGCCGCCCGGGGCGCCGGGGGAAGCAGGAGGCGTCCCGTTGGGGGGATGCTGCGGGCGGTCGGGTGCGATCTCCACGGCGGACGCCGTGAGGTCGCCGTTCGACTGGCGGTCGCCCATGGCAACGACCCTCACGCCCTGCTTGACGTCGGAGAGGGCGGCCTGCGCCCGGCCCTTGTGGAAGGTGGTGCTACCGGAGGTGGTCACGGTGTGCTTCGCACCGTCGGCGCCCTGGACGACGAAGCTCGAACCCGAGACGGATTGGACGGTGCCCGCCACCCGGGGCAGGAGGACGGCCACCTTGCTGGCGTCGAGGTCGGCCGGTGCCTTCTGGTCGACGGTGCCCTGGGCCGCGATCTGTGCCCCGTTGGTCACCGCCGAGCTGGTCGCCGACTGTCCACCGCGGGTGTAGGTCGTCGACGGCGACGTGTGGATCGTCCGGGTGAAGCCCATGAAGTCCTGGACGGTGATGGTCGATCCGTTGACGCTCTTCACCGTGCCGGCCAAGGCGGGCGTCGGCTTGTGGCCGTTGGCCGGGCCGTCCGGCCCCCCGCCGCCGAATGGTCCTCGAAATCCGAAGCCGAAGCGTCCCGGACCCCCGTGACCCGGACCGGCGTCCGCCTGTCCGGGATCGGCCAGCGACTGGCTCTGGTCACCCGACGCCAGCGACTGGCCGGCCTGGGCGGGGGCGGGGCTGGCCGAGCTCGAGCCGCCCGAGCCCGAGGTGGCGGCCCACACGATGCCGAAGGTGCCGCCGGCCAGCGCCACGGTGGCAGCGCCGATCCCTGCCTTCTTCTTCCATCCCAGCGAGGCCATCGAGACACGCTGCCGCGCCGTGGGCTGGCCTCCGGCCGGTTCGCCCGGTCCCCATGGACGGGTCTGCTCGGAGGGGGGAGAGCCGGTCCCGGGCTCCCCGGACTCAGGGTCGTGGTCCATGGTCACAAAGCATGCCCGACGAAACTGAGCGCACCCTGAGACAGCACTGAGACCGCCCATAGAGTTGCTGCTCCATCAGGCCTCGAGACCGAGACCCGCTGCCAGTGACGCCCCCAGCTCCCAGCAGCCGTCGAGGTCCCGCCGGCTGGGCTGGCCGATCACGGTCACCGGCTCCTGGTCCCGACGCCACGCCAGCCCGGTGGTGATCGAGTCCACTGCCCGCACGGCGCCGACCGTGTCGTTGTTGCCGTGGACGTACAGCCCATAGGGACGGCGGGCCGTGGCGTCCAGGCACGGGTAGTAGATCTGGTCGAAGAAGTGCTTGAGGGCGCCCGAGATGTAGCCGAGGTTGGCGGGCGTGCCGAGGAGGTAGCCGTCCGCTGCCAGCACGTCGACGGCGGTCGCCGCCAGGGCCGGCCGGCTCACGACGTCGACGCCCTCGATGCGGGGGTCGGTCGCGCCCGACATGACCGCCTCGAACATCGAGTGCAGCGACGGCGAGGCGGTGTGGTGGACGACGAGCAGGGTGGGCATACGCCGCCCGAGCATGTCAGCTCGTCGCGGCCTCGTGCGCCGCGGGCAGACTGGGTGCATGGCGCGCGGCGTCACCAGATCGGACGACGGCGTGCCGCGGTGCCCGTGGGGCGCGGCACCGGCCGAGTACCGCCGGTACCACGACCACGAGTGGGGCCGCCCGATCACCGACGAGGTCGCCATCTTCGAGAAGCTGTGCCTCGAGGGGTTCCAGAGCGGGCTGTCGTGGCTGACGATCCTGCGCAAGCGGGACGCGTTCCGCCGGGCCTTCGCCGGGTTCGACATCCCGACCGTGGCCCGCTTCGGGCGGCGCGACGTCGACCGCCTGCTCGGGGACGCCGGCATCGTGCGGCACCGGGGCAAGATCGAGGCCGCCATCGGCAACGCGCGCGCCGTGCGCGACCTCCAGGCCGACGGTGGCTCGTTGGCCGCCCTCGTGTGGCGCCACGAGCCGCCGCGCCATCGACCGCCGCGCACGTTCGACGACATCGTGGCGTCGTCGCCCGAGTCGGCGGCGCTCTCGAAGGAGCTGCGTCGTCGGGGTCTTCGCTTCGTCGGACCGACGACGGTCTACGCCTCGATGCAGTCGCTCGGCCTGGTCGACGACCATCTGGTCGGCTGCCACGCCCGGGGGGCCGTCGAGGCCGCCCGCAAGTCGCTCGTGCGGCCGCGCTAGCTCAGGACAGCGCCTTCAGGCCCAGCCTCTCGAGGTGCACCGTGAACAGGCCGGGGTAGCGGTACATCCAGTCGTGGTCGACCGGAGCCGCCCCCTGGGGCCGGTCGACGACGGTGAACGTCGCGTGCAGGTCCCGGGCGAACTCGGAGCCGTCGCTGCGCCTGAGGAGGGTGTCGCGATTGGCCCACAGCACGTGGCAGGGCAGGCCCTCCCGGGCGATCGTCGCCACCTCCTGACGCCGATCGCTGACGAACCCCCACCAGGCGGCCCGGACCATCTGCATCGGATGGCTGACCCAGGAGCGGGTGAAGTCGAGGGCCGCCGTGGGCGTGGCCAGGCGGAACAGCGTCATGGGCCGGACGGCTTCCTCGGCCAGCACCCACTCGCGGGACATGCCGAGGGTGTCGGCGAACACGAGCTCGACCACCCGTTCGGGATGGCGGGCGGCCAGCCCGAGCTCCAGCCCACCACCGAAGGAGTGCCCGATGAGGGTGACCCGCTCCATCCCGAGGCGGTCGAGCGTGGCCACGAGCGCCGTCAGGGCCCGCTCGTAGGACCAGCGCCCGTGCAGGGCGAAGATGGCGGGGACGGCGACCCGCGTTCGCCAGGCGAGCAGCTCCGCCAGGCCCCGGTAGGTGAACGGCGAGAGCCCGTAGCCGTGGAGGATCACGACGGGCGGACCGTCGCCGACGATCAGGGTCCGCAGGGTGTCGGGCGACCAGTCGAGCCCGCTGCGGACCGCGCCGTTCCCGGTTGGCATGGCCCGGCACCCTACCGGACCAGACGCGTCGCGGCCGGCGCCCAGGCGTGGAAAGATTGTGGTGTCGCCCTCACCAGTCCGGGGTTGGCGGTCCCCGAGAGGAGCACCGTGCCAGTCATGACTCGCGGCGTCCCTGACGCCCCACGCCGAGCCGACGACCTGCCCACGGCGTCGCTGACCCAGCGGATCAGCGCCTCCATCCTCGTGGTCGCGCCGCTGGTGGCGCTCGTGATCGCCGTCGTCACGCTGTGGGGTCACGGCATCAGCGCCCTCGACGTCGTCATCGGGGTGGTGATGTACGGCGTGACGTGCTTCGGGATCACCGTGGGCTTCCATCGCCTGCTGGCCCATCGCAGCTTCCGGGCGAAACGGCCGCTGCGGATCGTCCTGGCCGTGATGGGCAGCATGGCGGTCGAGGGCTCGGTGGTGACCTGGGTCGCCCAGCACCGCAAGCATCACGCCCACACCGAGCAGGAGGGGGACCCTCACTCGCCGTTCCGGTACGGCACCGGCTTCTGGCCCCAGCTCAAGGGCCTCGTCTACGCCCACGTGGGCTGGTTCTTCGACGCCCACCCGTCCGAGCCCGAGCGGTGGGCCCCCGACCTCCTCGCCGACCGCGACATGGCGTTCATCTCCAGGACCGCGGTGGGGTGGTCGGCAGCCAGCCTGGCCCTCCCCTTCTTCATCGGCCTGGCCGCCACGGCCAGCCTCGGGGAGGCGCTGCTGGCCTTCCTGTGGGGCGGCGTGGTCCGCATGATGCTCATGCACCACGCCACCTGGAGCACCAACTCGATCTGCCACATGTTCGGTCGGCGGCCCTTCGACACGGCCGACCGCAGCTCCAACTTCGCGCCGCTCGCCCTCGTCAGCTTCGGCGAGTCGTGGCACAACGCCCACCACGCCTTCCCGTCGTCGGCCCGCCACGGGGTGGACCGCGGCCAGCTGGACCCGTCCGCCCGGGTGATCCGCGTGCTCGAGGCGTTCGGGTGGGCGACCCACGTGCGCTGGCCGAGGCCGGAGCGGCTGGAAAGCCGGAGGAGACGGCCCAGGGCGGAGGAGCGGGACCAGCCTGGATATGATCCAGACGCCGGGGACCGAGCCGAGGAGCTGTCATGCCCGAGCCAGTGATCGTCGCCACCGCCCGTACGCCGATCGGCCGAGCGTTCAAAGGGACGCTGGTCGACTTCCGGCCCGATGACATCTCGGCCACCATCGTCCAGACCGTGCTGGGCAAGGTGCCCGAGCTCGACCCGGCCGAGATCGACGACCTGATGCTGGGCTGTGGCCTGCCCGGCGGCGAGCAGGGCTACAACATGGCCCGCGTCGTGAGCATCCTCGCCGGGCTGCCAGACGTGCCCGGCACGACCGTCACCCGCTACTGCTCGTCGTCGCTGCAGACCATCCGCATGGCGGCCCACGCCATCCGGGCAGGAGAAGGCGACGTCTTCCTGGCGGCCGGGGTCGAGATGGTCAGCCGCTTCATCAAGGGCAACTCGGACAGCCTGCCCGACACGACGAATCCTCGTTTCGCCGAGGCGGCGCGGCGAACGGCGGCGCGGTCCAAGGGCGGCGCCGAGTCGTGGAAGCCGGCCGACGGGCTTCCGGACATCTACGTCGCCATGGGCCAGACGGCCGAGAACGTGGCCGAGCTCGAGAACGTCTCGCGCGAGGAGATGGACACCTACGCCACGCTCTCCCAGGAGCGGGCGGTGAACTCCCAGGAGAACGGGTTCTTCGAGCGGGAGATCACGCCAGTGACCCGGCCTGACGGCACCGTCGTGTCCAAGGACGACGGTCCGCGCCCTGGCACCACGGTGGAGAAGCTGGCCACGCTCCAGCCCGCCTTCCGTCCCGACGGCAAGGTCACCGCAGGGAACTCGTGCCCTCTCAACGACGGCGCCGCCGCCGTGGTCGTCATGAGCGACACCCGCGCCGCCGAGCTCGGCATCCAGCCGTTGGCCCGCATCGTCTCCAGCGGTGTCACCGCCCTGAACCCGGAGATCATGGGCCTGGGCCCGATCGAGGCCAGCCGCCAGGCGCTGCGGCGGGCGGGGATGACGATCGACGACGTCGACCTGGTGGAGATCAACGAGGCCTTCGCAGCCCAGGTCGTCCCCGCGGCCAAGGCGCTCGGCGTGGAATGGGACAAGCTCAACGTCAACGGCGGCGCCATCGCCCTCGGACACCCGTTCGGCATGACCGGCGCCCGCATCATGACGACGCTGCTCAACGGCCTGGAGGACGCGGACAAGAGCGTCGGGCTCGAGACCATGTGCGTCGGCGGCGGCCAGGGGATGGCGATGGTCGTCGAGCGGCTCTCGTGAGTCAGCTCCGCCAGCAGAGATAGATCTGGGTGGTGTAGGAGAGCCGGATCGGCTCCGGCTGCCGAGCCGCCAGCTCCTTGATCTCGGCGACCGCGGCGCGCTGCTCGTCGTCGGGCAGCGCGGCCATCACGCTGGTCGACATCACCCGTTCGACCAGCCCGGCGCGGTCGAGCTCCTGGCCGTGGGAGAAGAGGTGCTCCTCGAGGGGGCCGAACAACTCGGTCGCCTCGAAGGCCGATCTCCACCGGCCGCTGCGGTGGGTGGGGACGTCGCCCCGGTGGCGGGCGACCAGCCGGTCCGTGGCGGCTTGGAGCGGCTCGTCGAGATCTCGCCGGTTCCAGACGAGGGCGAGGCCGCCGCCGGGCCGCAGCACGCGATGGATCTCGGCCAGCGCCTCGCCCGTGCTGAACCAGTGGAAGGCCTGGGCGACCGTGACGGCGTCGGCAGAGCCGTCGGGAAGAGGCATGGCCTCGGCGGCGCCGTCCACGACCTCCGCCAGCGGCACCACTCGCGCCAGGGTGCTCCGCATGCCCGCCACCGGCTCGACCGCGACGACGCGGGCGCCACTCGGTAGCAGCAGCCGGGTCAGCTTGCCGGTCCCGGCGGCGAGGTCGACGACCGTCCGTCCGGGCCCGAGCCCGAGGCGGTCCTGCAGCCAGGCCACCGCCTGGGCCGGGTAGTCCGGACGGCCCCGTTCGTAGGCCTCGGCGGCCCGACCGAACCCGACGGCGGCGCGAGGGTGGATCGTCACCGGTCCATCTTCACACCTCTAGTCTCGGCTCGATCATGTGTGGACGATTCGTGGCAGCCACTCCGCCGTCGGTGCTGGCGGAGCGGTTCATGGTGGACGAGATCGTGGTGGACGACCGCCCGCCCAGCTGGAACGTCGCCCCCACCGCGGACGTCTACGCCGTGGCCCGCTCGCGGCGGGGCCGGCGACGGCTCGGCACCCTGCGCTGGGGGTTGGTGCCGTCGTGGGCCGACAACCCGTCGGGAGGCGCCCGCCACATCAACGCCCGGGCCGAGACGGTGGCCACCAACGGGGTGTACCGGGAGTCCTTCGCCCGACGCCGGTGCATCGTCCCCGCCGACGGCTTCTACGAGTGGCAGGCACCGGCGGAGCCGGGCGACACCAAGCAGCCGTACTTCATCAGAGCCGTGGACGGGCAGGCGCTCGCCCTGGCCGGGCTGTGGGACTCGTGGCGCGACGCCGAGGGACGGTGGCTGCGCACCTGCACCATCGTCACCACCGGGGCCAACGACGTCGTGGCGCCGCTGCACGACCGGATGCCGGTGGTGCTGCCCGAGGAAGCCTGGGCGGGATGGCTGGACGCATCCGAGCTCGACGTCCGCGGCGCCCGCGCCCTCCTCGCGCCGGCCCCGGCCGGCGTCCTCGAGCGCCATCGGGTGTCGACAGCGGTCAACAGCGCCCGGAACGACGGCCCCGAGCTGGTCGAGATCCTCCCCGCCGAGCGGCGCGGGTAGGGTTCCCCGCACCGCCTGGACCGGGCCGATATCGGCTCTGCCCTCGGCGGTCCCGGTGGACGGGGCACCCGGGCTGTCGCCTCCTACGACGAGGACAGCACGTCGATGGCGGTCGAGGCGGCCCGGCTGGCCCTGCGCTCGGCCCCCCCGGGCACCAGTCCCCAGGCCCTGTACGTGTCGACCACGTCACCGCCGTACCTCGACAAGACCAACGCCACGGCCGTCCACGCCGCCCTCGGGCTCGATCCGAGCACGGTGGCGGCCGACCTCAACGGATCGGTACGGTCCGCGGTGGCCGCTCTCGGGCTGGCCCTCGACAGCGCCGGCGGTCCCGTCCTCGTCGTGGCGTCCGACGTGCGCACCGGGCTGGCGGGCGGTGCGGACGAGCGCGACGGCGGCGACGGCGCGGTCGCCTTCCTGGTGGGTCCTGAGGCTTCCGGGCTTCCGGTGCTGGCGGAGCCGATGGCCGCCGCCTCCACCACGGCGGAGTTTCTCGACCGTTGGCGGACCCCGGGCCAGATCGCCTCGCGGGTATGGGAGGAGCGCTTCGGCGAGCACGCCTACGTCCCGCTGGCCGAGGCCGCCTTCACCCACGCGCTCAAGGACGCCGGCATCACCGCGGATGAGATCGACGTCCTCGTCGTGACCGGTACCCACAGCCGGGCGGCGCGGCGCTTTCTCGCCGTCTCCGGGGTGCGACGCGACGCGGTGGCGCCCGACCTCACGCCGTCCGTCGGCAACGCCGGCGCCGCCCATCCCGGTCTCGCGCTCGCCGACGCGCTCGACCGCGCCGCGCCGGGGCAGGTCGTCGCCCTGGTGACGCTCGCCGACGGGGCCGACGTGCGTGTCTTTCGCGCCACCGACGTCGTGGCCGGCTACGCCCCCGCTAGCACGGTCGCCGAGCAGATCCGGTCCGGGCGACCCGGCCTGTCCTACGCGGCGTTCCTCACCTGGCGCGGGCAGCTCGTGCGGGAGCCTCCGCGCCGGCCCGATCCCGAGGCGCCGGCGGCGCCCCCGTCGTTCCGGTCCGAGGCCTGGAAGCTGGGCTTCACCGGCTCCCGCTGCACCTCGTGCGGGACACGGCACCTGCCGCCCAATCGCGTGTGCGTCAACTGTCGCGTCGTCGATCAGATGGTCCCGGAGCGCCTGGCCGACGTTCCCGCCACCGTGGCGACGTTCACCGTCGACCGCCTGGCCTACTCCCTGAGCCCCCCGGTCGTGGCCGCGGTCGTGGACTTCGACGGAGGCGGCCGATTTCGCTGCGAGCTGACCGACGTGGACCCCGAGGCCGTCGCCATCGGCGATCGGGTCGAGATGAGCTTCCGGCGCCTGTACACCGCCGGCGGGGTGCACAATTACTTCTGGAAGGCCCGCCCCGTGCGGGCCGGCCGAGACGAGAGGGAGGAGCGAGGCTGATGGCATCGAACGGGATCCGCGATCGCGTCGCCATCGTCGGTATGGGGTGCACGCCGTTCGGCGAGCACTGGGACAAGGGGGCCGACACCCTGTTGATCGACGCGGCGACCGACGCGTTCGGCTCGGCCGGCGTCAGCGTCGACGACATCGACGCCTTCTGGCTCGGCACGTACGGCTCCGGCATCAGCGGTCTCACCCTCTCGCGCCCGCTCAAGCTCGACTACAAGCCGGTGAGCCGGCTGGAGAACATGTGCGCCACGGGGTCGGAGGCGTTCCGCAACGCCTGCTACGCCGTGGCCTCCGGCGCCTACGACATGGCCATGGCCATCGGGGTGGAGAAGCTCAAGGACTCCGGCTTCTCGGGCCTGGTCAGCACCAGGCCGGTGGACGACGGCACGGCCGCCAGCCTGACCGCGCCCGCCCTGTTCAGCCTCCTGTCGCCCGCCTACGCCCACAAGTACGGCGTCGACCAGGCCGAGCTCAAGGACGTCTTCACCCGCATCGCCTGGAAGAACCACCACAACGGCGCCCGCAACCCGAGGGCCCAGTTCCGCAAGGAGGTGGCCAAGGAGGACATCGCCTGCTCGCCCATCGTCGCCGGTCCCCTCGGCATCTTCGACTGCTCGGGGGTGAGCGACGGGTCGGCGGCCGCGGTGGTCGTGCGGGCCGAGGACGCGCACCGGTACTGCGACAATCCCCTCTACGTCAAGGCGCTTTCCTTCGCCGCCGGCCCCGCCGCCGGCCCCATCGACCCTGGCTACGACTACACCACCTTCGAGGAGGTCGTGCGCTCGGCGGCCGACGCCTACACCCAGGCGGGGATCACCGACCCGCGCGCCGAGATCGCCATGGCCGAGGTGCACGACTGCTTCACCCCGACCGAGCTGGTGCTGATGGAGGATCTGGGCTTCGCCGAGCGGGGCTCGGCCTGGAAGGAGGTGCTCGCCGGCACCTTCGACCTCGACGGCGAGCTCGCCGTCAACCCCGACGGCGGTCTCAAGAGCTTCGGCCATCCCATCGGCGCGTCGGGACTGCGCATGCTGTTCGAGTGCTGGCTGCAGCTGCGGGGCGAGGCACCGGCGGACCGTCGGGTGGCGTCGCTCGATCGGGGCCGGACCCTCGGGCTCACCCACAACCTGGGCGGCTCGCCCGGCGAGTGCGTCAGCTTCGTGAGCGTGGTGGGCAGCCAGCCCAGCGCCTGAGCTCGCCCGGCACTGGCGGGTGGATCAGTCCACGTCGAGTCGGGCGGCCGCCGGGCTCGCCTCCACGACACCGCGCACAGAAGCCGCGATGCCCTTCCCGTCCAGGCCGAGGTCGGCGAGGATCTGGGCGGGCTTGCCCTGGGGGATGTAGGCGACCGGGATGCCGAGGACGAGCACGGGCGGGATGTGCCGGTTGTCGTCCAGGGCCGCCATGGCGTCGACCAGGAAGGCACCGGCACCGCCCACGCGGATGCCGTCCTCCACGGTGACGACGACGCTGTGGCCGGCGGCGTCGCTCAGCATGGCCGGGTCCGGCGGCTTCACCACCCGTACGTCCCAGATGGTGGCGCCGACGCCCTCGGCGGCCAGCTCGTCGGCCGCCTCCTCCGCCGCCCCGAGCATCTTGCCGACGGCGAGGAGACAGACGGTGCCGTCGCCCTGACGCACCTTGCGGGCCGAGGTGCCCGACCCCACGTCGGCGGGGTCGACCTGGCGGGCCGGCCCCTTGGGGTAGCGGATGGCGGCGGGGCCCTCGAGCTCCAGGGCGGCCCGCAGCATGACCGGCACCTCCTGGGCCGACGAGGGCGCGAAGACGGTCATGCCCGGGATGGCGAGCGTGAGCGCCAGGTCGAGCACGCCGTGGTGCGACGGGCCGTCGTCGCCGGTGATCCCGGCCCGGTCGACGGCGAACACCACCGGGAGCCCGTGGAGGCCGACGTCGAGGTTCGCCTGGTCGAAGGCGCGGCACAGGAACGTGGAGTAGATGGCCACCACGGGACGCAGGCCCATCATGGCCATGCCCGCCGACGCCGTGACCGCGTGTTGCTCGGCGATCCCCACGTCGAAGCACCGGTCGGGGAACTTGGACTGGAAGGGCAGGAGCCCGGTGGGACCGGGCATGGCCGCCGTGATCGCCACCACGAGCGGATCGTCCTCGCCGATCTCGACCATCGCCTGCGTGAACGCGTCGGTGCACTGGATCGGCGCGTCTCCGTCGCCCGCGGGCCCGGCGCTGGCCGGCCGCACCTTGAGGTCGTGCAGACGCTGCACCTGGTCGTCCTCGGCGGGTGCGTACCCCTTGCCCTTGTGGGTGAGGACGTGGACCACGATGGGGCCGTCCCACTCCGCCGCGTTGCGCAGGGCCAGCTCCATGACCTCGATGTCGTGGCCGTCGAGGGGACCGGTGTAGCGCACGCCCAGGGACTCGAAGAACACGTGCGGCTCGATGACCTCGCGCAGCGCCGCGGTCAGGCCCTGGGCGCTCGTGTAGGCCAGGCCGCCGATGGCGGGCACGTCACGCAGGAACTGCTTGACCCGGTTGCGAGCCTGCACGTAGGACGGGTTGAGCCGCAGGCGGGTGAGGCTCTCCGACAGGTGCGACACGGTCGGGGCGTAGGACCGCCCGTTGTCGTTGAGCACGATGACGACACGGCGTCCGCTGTGGCCGAGGTTGTTGAGGGCCTCGTAGGCCATCCCCCCGGTGAGCGCGCCGTCGCCGACGATGGCGACGACCCGGCGCTCCGGATCGTCGTGGAGGTCGAGGGCGGTCGAGATCCCGTGCGCGTAGCTCAGGATCGTGGACGCGTGGCTGTTCTCGACCCAGTCGTGCTCGGACTCCCGCCGCGACGGGTACCCCGACAGGCCCCCGGCCTGGCGGAGCTGGGCGAAGCCCCCCCGTCGCCCGGTGACGAGCTTGTGCACGTAGGCCTGGTGACCCGTGTCCCACAGGATCACGTCACGGGGCGAGTCGAAGACGCGGTGGACGGCGAGGGTGAGCTCGACCGCACCCAGGTTGGAGCCCAGGTGGCCCCCGGTGGCCGACACGGCCTCCACCACGAAGGCTCGGATCTCGTCGGCCAGCTGGGCCAGCTCGGACTGGTCGAGCGCCCGCAGGTCCGCCGGGCTGTTGACGTTCTCCAGGATCATCGGCGGGGGGTACCTCCGTGCCTAAGTTATCGAACCCCACCCCCGCCCGGATCACGGTGCGGCGCTACGACGCGGCCCGCTGGGCGCGCACCCCGGCGGCGAAGGCCGGCGCCCCGAGCAGGCTCACGGCCAGGTTGAGGAAGTAGACGAGCAGGCCCAGGGCGATCGCCTGGCTCGTGCTCACCCCGAGGGGACCGAGAAAGAGGATGAACGCTCCTTCCCGCAGGCCGAGGCCGCCGACGGTCAGGGGCAGCACCTGGACGATCGCCACCGCCGGCATGAAGGCCAGAATGGCCGTCCATCCCACGTCGAGATCCAGAGCGCCGGCGGCCAGGTAGGCGGCGAGTGCGACGGCCAGCTGGTAGGCGAAGGCGACGGCGCTGTGGTGGTTGGCGGGGAGCAGCCCGCTCAGGTGCAGGCGGGACAGCAGGACGGCGAGCATGGCGACGCTCGCCGCGATGCGCGCGGCCGGACCAAAGGGCCTCAGGCGACGCATGAGCTTCCCCGGGCTGATCCTGGTTAGCGTAGGCGCCGCCGAGACGGGAGGACGAGATGACGACCAAGGGCCACGGCGGGGAGCTGGTGCTGGCCGGGCTGGCGGATCAGGGTGTCGACGCCATCTTCACGCTCTCGGGCGGCCACATCTTCCCCGTCTACGACGCCTGCGTGAAGTCCGGCGTGCGGATCGTCGACGTGCGCCACGAGCAGACCGCCACCTTCGCCGCCGAGGGGGTGGCCAAGCTCACCCGTCGGCCGGGTGTGGCCGTCCTGACGGCCGGGCCCGGTGTCACCAACGGCGTGAGCGCCACGACGACCGCCCACTTCAACGGTTCGCCCCTGATCGTCCTGGCCGGGCGGGCGCCCCAGGGACGTTGGGGGGCGGGCTCCCTCCAGGAGCTCGACCACGTCCCGATCGTCGCCCCGATCACCAAGTCGGCCGGCACCGCGTCGGCCACCGCCGACATCCCCGCCGCGGTGCGGCGCGCCGTCGAGACGGCCCTCACGCCCCACCGAGGTCCGGTCTTTCTCGACTTCCCGCTCGACGTCCTCTTCGGTGAGGCCGAGGCGCAGGTCCCGCCGCCGGTCGCGCCCCGCGGCGTCGAGCCCGACCCCGACCAGGTGGCCGCGGCCGCCTCCCTGGTGGCGTCGGCCGAGCGTCCGGCCGTGGTGGCTGGCAGCGACGTGTGGTGGGAGGGGGCGTGGGACGCCCTCCGACACCTGGTCGAGTCGCTGCGGGTGCCGACCTTCGCCAACGGCCTGGGCCGCGGGTGCCTGCCGGCCGACCACGAGCTGGCGTTCTCCCGGACCCGCCGGGCCCTCAAGGAAGCCGACGTCGTCGTGGTCGTCGGAACGCCCTTGGACTTCCGGCTGTCGTTCGGCAGCTTCGGGTCGGCGAAGGTCGTCCACGTGGTGGACAGCGCCGACCAGCGTCCGTCCCACGTCCAGCCCGCGGCCTTCCCGGCCGGTGACATCGCCGCGACCCTGACGGGTATGGCGCAGCTGGGCGCCGCCGCGGCGGGTGGGCGCGCCGACCACGAGCCCTGGATCGAGCGGCTGCGCGACGAGGAGCGGGCCGCGAGGGAGGCAGAGCGGCCCGAGCTCGAGGCGGGCGGCGACCTCGTGCACCCCGCCCGGGTCTACGGAGAGCTGCGCCGCCGTCTCGATCGCGACGCCGTCGTCATCTGCGACGGCGGCGACTTCGTCTCCTACGCGGGCCGGCTCATCGACTCCTACGAGCCCGGCTGCTGGATGGACCCCGGCCCCTACGGTTGCCTGGGCACCGGCCTCGGCTATTCCATCGCCGCCCGGGTGTGCCACCCCGACCGCCAGGTCGTCGCCCTGCTCGGCGACGGTGCGCTCGGGTTCTCCGCCATGGACGTGGACACCCTCGTGCGGCACGGGCTGCCGGTCACCATGGTGGTCGGCAACAACGGCATCTGGGGTCTCGAGAAGCACCCGATGCGCGCGCTCTACGGCTACGACGTGGCCGCGGACCTCCAGCCGGGCTGTCGCTACGACGAGGTCGTCCGGGCCCTGGGTGGAGCCGGCGAGACGGTGTCCGACCCGGGCCAGGTCGGTCCCGCTCTCGACCGGGCCCTCGCTTCCGGCGTCCCCTACCTCGTCAACGTCCTGACCGATCCCGCGGTCGCCTACCCCCGCTCGTCGAACCTCGCCTAGTGCGCCTTCTTCAGGAAGGGCTCGACCTCGACGACGACCCGGTTCAGCTTGCCCGCGCCGACCAGGCCTCCGACGTCGTTGGCGGCCACGGTGAAGGTCAGGCGTCGCCCCTCGATCCTCTCGAGGGTGGCCTCGGCCGTCACCTCGCGACCGACACCGGTGGGCGCCAAATGGTCGAACTGGACCCGGATGCCGACGGTCGTGAGACCAGGGGGTACCTCGCCGCGGAGGGCCTGGACGCAGGCTTCCTCGCACAGGCCGACCAGGCGCGGCGTGGCCAGGACGGGCACGTCGCCGGACCGTAGGGTCGCCGCGGTGTCGGCCTGGGTGACCCTCAGGGTCGCCCGGCCGGTCAGGCCGGTCTCGATGGACACGGCGGTACGATACGGGTCGGCCGGCGCCGCTGGCCAGACGGTTCCCGACGGCAGCCCGCCGGAGGGCAGAAGGAGTGCTCGTGATCGACTCTTCGGTGGTGGACCGCGTCCTCGGCGAGGCCCTGCGAACCGGGGGCGACTTCGCCGAGCTGTTCGTCGAGGACCGGCGGATGTCCACGGCCTCGCTCGACGACGGCCGGGTGGAGGAGCTGTCGTCGGGGCGGGACCGGGGCGCGGGCGTCCGGGTCGTGGCGGGGGAGACGACCGGCTTCGCTCACACCGCCGACCTGTCGGAGGCGGGTCTTCGGGCCGCCGCCGGCGCGGCGGCGGCCGTGGCCCGCGGAGGCACCGGCGGCCGCGCCGTGGCCGTCTCGGCCTCCTCGGCTCTCCGGCACAGCGAGGTGGGCACGTATCCCGAGACGGTGGCCAAGGCGGAGAAGGTCGAGCTGCTGACCCGCGCCGACGAGGCGGCCCGGTCGGAGGGGGGCGCGATCACCCAGGTGTCCGCCGGGTACGGCGACAGCCGCCGGCGGATCCTGGTGGCCAACAGCGACGGGCTCCTGGTGGGCGACGACCAGGTCCGGACCCGCCTCGGCGTCTCCTGCGTCGCCCTGGGCGACACCGGCATGCAGACGGGCTACGAGACGGCCGCCCTCACCGTGGGCTTCGAGCTGTTCGAGCGGGTGCAGGTCGAGGAGGTGGCCCGCGAGGCGGCACGGCGGGCGCTGACCAAGCTCTCCGCCCGGCCGGCGCCGAGCGGCATCGTCCCCGTCGTGCTCAAGGGCGGCACGGGCGGGATCCTCTTCCACGAGGCCTGCGGGCACGGGCTCGAGGCCGACCACATCGCCAAGGACAGCTCGGTGTACACCGGGCGGGTCGGCGACCTGGTCGCCAGCCCGCTGGTCACGCTCGTGGACGACGGGACCATGGGGCCGGAGTGGGGAAGCTTCGCCATCGACGACGAGGGCCGCCCGGCCCAGCGCAACGTGCTCATCTCGGAGGGTGTCCTCACCGACTACATGTGGGACTTCCTCCGTGCCCGCAAGGAGGGACGGGTCTCCTCGGGGAACGGCCGGCGCCAGAGCTACCAGCACCTCCCGATGGTGCGGATGACCAACACCTACCTGATCGACGGGAGCGACGAGCCCGACGAGATCGTGGCCCAGACGCCCAACGGCGTGTACGTGGCCAAGCTGGGTGGCGGGCAGGTCAACACGGCCACCGGTGACTTCGTGTTCGGCATGAACGAGGCCTACCTGATCGAAGGAGGCAGGATCACCGAGCCCCTCCGCGACGCCAATCTCATCGGCAACGGACCGGACGTGCTGCGGAGCATCGACGCCGTCGGTGACGACTTCGCCATGGGACCCGGCACCTGCGGCAAGGACGGCCAGGCCGTGCCGGTGGGGTGCGGCCAGCCGACGGTGCGCATCGGCGGTGTCACCGTCGGAGGCACCGCCCGTGGCTGACCTCGCGGACGTCGCCGCCCAGGTGGTCAGCCGGGCCGGCGACGACGAGGAGGTCGAGGCCTACGTGTCCCGCACCAGGGACACCGCGGTTCGCGTCTACGGGGGTGACGTCGAGTCGCTCTCGTCGGCGGAGTCGGCGGGGGTGGGCGTGAGGGTGGTGCTCGGGGACCGCCAGGGTTTCGCGTACACCGGCTCGCTGGACGAGGCCGACCTCGTCGACGTCCTGGCCGAGGCGAGGGACAACGCCGCCTTCGCCACGCCCGACGAGCACGTGGGCCTGGCGACGCCGGACGGCGTCGAGGCCGCCTCCCTCGATCTGTGGCGACCGGGCCTCGCCGACCTTCCGGCCGAGCGCAAGGTGGCCATGGCGCTCGAGCTCGAGCAGCGCGTTCGTGCCGGGGACCCCCGTATTCGGCAGGTGGAGTCGGCGAACTACGGCGACGCCAGCGTGGAGGCCGCCGTCGCCAGCACCACTGGGATCGCGGCCGCCACCCGCCGAACGGCCTGCCACCTGTCGGCCTACGCCATCGCCGGCGAGGGCAGCGACACCCAGACGGGCGGCGGGTACTCGGTCGGGCGGGAGCCGGACGAGCTGGACCTCGAAGAGGCCGCCACCGACGCCGTCGACCGGGCCACGCGCCTCCTCGGGGCGACCAAGGCCCGCTCGACGCACCTCACCGTCGTCTTCGATCCGCGCGTGACGACGGTGCTGCTGGCGGTCGTCTCGAGCGCCCTGTCGGGCGAGGCCGTGCTCAAGGGCCGGTCGCTCTTCGCCGACCGGCTCGGCGAGGAGGTCGGCGCCTCGACGTTGACCCTGATCGACGACCCCACGGATCCGCTGGCCTACGGCGCCGCCACCCACGACGCCGAGGGCCTGGCCTGCCGGCGCAACGTGCTCGTCCAGGACGGCGTCCTCAACCGCTTCCTCTACGACACCTACGCCGGCCGCCGCGCCGGCACCGCGTCGACCGGGTCGGCCGTGCGGGGCGGCTTCAAGACCGCGCCCGGCGTTGGGTGCCGTGCCCTCTCGCTGGTACCCGGCACGGCGAGCCAGGAGGAGATCGTGGCCTCGGTCGGACACGGGCTGCTGGTGCAGTGGGTGACCGGCGTCCACTCCGGGGTGAACCCCATCAGCGGGGACTTCTCGGTCGGCGCCGAGGGGATGCTGATCCGTGACGGCGCCCTGGCCGAGCCGGTCCGCGAGGTCACCATCGCGTCCACCATCCAGCGCATGCTCGGCCACGTCGTGGCCGTGGGCGGCGACCTCGAGTGGCTGCCGGGCATCGCCGCCGGCCTCACCCTGGCCATCGGCGAGGTCAGCCTCAGCGGCGCCTAGTCGGCCTCGTCCCTCGGCCCGTCTGCCAGCGGTCCTCCGGCGACACCCTCGGCGCACGCGCACGACGGCACGTCCGGGATGGCCGGGATGGCCTTCATCAGCAGGCGACGGGTCTGGTCGACGCTCGCCTCCAGCACGGCGAAGGCGGCCTCCATGGTCACCGGCTCGATGCTGGCGTCGCCCTCGAGGCCCGTGTCGTAGTCGGTGATCTGGGCCAGCCCGCCGTAGCAGATGCCGAGCTCGCGGGCCAGCGCCGCCTCGGGGTACTGGGTCATGTTGATGACGTCGCACCCCGCGTTGCGAAACCAGCGCGACTCGGCTCGGGTGGAGAAGCGGGGGCCCTGGATCACCATCACCGTGCCCGAGCGGTGGGCCACGGCGCCGATGTCGCCCGCGGCCTGGGACAGGACGTCGCCGAGCTCGGGGCAGTAGGGGTCGGCGAAGCTCGCGTGGCCGAGAACGGGTCCGTCGAGGAAGGTGTCGGGGCGTCCCCACGTACGGTCGATCAGCTGGTCGCAGACGACCAGCTCCCCGGGGTGGATGTCGGCGCGCAGCGAGCCGGCGGCGAACGGGCCGATCACGCGGCGCACGCCGAGCTGGCGGAGGGCCCACAGGTTGGCGCGCGAGTTCACCCGGTGGGGCGGGTACTCGTGGTGCTGGCCGTGGCGGGGCAGGAAGGCGACGGTCCGGTCACCGACCGGCGCCAGCGCCACCGGAGCCGACGGAGGACCGTAGGGCGTGTGGACGGGCAGTTCGGTGACGTCGTCGAGGAACCTGTAAAAGCCGCTGCCGCCGATCACGGCGATGTCGGCGGTGGGCCCGCTCACGGTTCGGAGACTAGGAGCCGGAGGCTACGACGCGCTGCTCGATGCCGCCTTGGACTCGCTTTTCGAGTCGCTCTTCGAGTCGCTCTTGGAGCCGTCCGACGAGCTCTTGCTCTCCGACGAGGAGCTGGCGCTGGAGGACTTGTCCGACGACTTGTCGGAGGACGCCTTGTCCGTGGACGCCTTGTCGGACGACGCCTTTTCCGACGAGGAGGAGGAGGCCGCGGGCCGGCTGTCGTTGCGGTAGAAGCCGCTGCCCTTGAAGGAGATGCCGATGGACCCGAACACCTTGCGCAGCGGGCCACCACACACGGCGCACGTCGTCAGCGAGTCGTCCTTGAACGACTGGACGACCTCCAGGTGCTGGCCGCAGGACTTGCAGGCGTACTCGTAGGTCGGCATCTCCGGTAGAGCCTCCGTGGCGTTAGCACTCACTAGACCTGAGTGCTAAGTGTACCGTCTCGGCATGGCCTCCGTTGTCCGCAAGGCAGTCGTCCCCGCCGCCGGCCTCGGGACGCGCTTTCTCCCGGTGACCAAGTCGCTCCCCAAGGAGATGCTCCCGATCGTCGACAAGCCCTCCATCCAGTACGTGGTGGAGGAGGCAGCGCGGGCGGGCCTCCGGGACGTGCTGCTGATCACCTCCCGGGGGAAGGCGAGCCTGGCCGACCACTTCGACCGTGCTCCCGAGCTGGAGGAGCACCTGGCCGCCGCCGGCAAGAGCGAGGACCTCGAGGCCATCCAGGCGATCGCCGACATGGCCCAGGTGCACTACGTCCGCCAGCAGGAGCCCAAGGGCCTGGGCCACGCCGTCGGGGTGGCCCGCGGGCACGTGGGCGACGAGCCTTTCGCGGTGCTGTTGGGCGACGACATCATGCACGAGCGGTCGGGCGTGCTGAAGGGGATGCTCGCCGCCTTCGAGCGCCACGGCGGGTCGGTGGTGGCCCTCAAGACCGTCGAGCCGGCCGAGATCTCCTCCTACGGGGCGGCGCGGGTGGAGCCGGTCGAGCCCGGCCTGGTGCGCATGCGGGAGGTGGTGGAGAAGCCGAAGCCCGAGGAGGCGCCGTCCGACCTGGCCCTCATGGGCCGTTACGTGTTCACCCCCCAGATCTTCGATGCCATCGACCGGGTGAAGCCCGGTAAGGGCGGCGAGCTCCAGCTGACCGACGCCATCGGGCTGCTCCTGGAGGAGCAGCCGGTGTACGGGTACGTCTTCAGCTGGGGCCGGTACGACGCCGGCAACCGACTGGACTACCTGCGAGCGAACATCGAGCTGGCGCTCGAGCGCCCCGAGCTTCGTCCGGGGCTCCGCCGCATACTCAACGACCTCGTCGCCCGGGACGAGGGCGTCTGAGCGCCCGGCCATGATCCCGCTGGCCGCCGCCCGCACGGTCGTCCTGGAAGGGTGTCCGCCCCTGTCGGCGCGTCCGATCGCCCTCGACGAGGCGCTGGGCTGTGTCACCGCCGAACCCGTCGTCGCCAGCGAGCCGGTGCCCGCCTTCGCCAACACCGCCATGGACGGGTACGCGGTCCGGGCTGCCGACACCGTCGGTGCACCGGTGCGCCTGGCCGTCGCCGGCACCCTGGCCGCGGGGACGGCCCCCGACACGGAGCTCGGGCCCGGCCAGGCCGTGCGCATCATGACGGGTGCCCCCATCCCGCCCGGATGCGACGCGGTCGTCATGGTGGAACGGACCCGTACCGAGGGCGCGGAGGTCGTCATCGAGGAGGCGGCGTCGCCTGGCGACCACCTGCGGCAGGCGGGAGAGGACATCGCCGCCGGCCAGGAGGTGTTCCCCGCCCGCACCGTGCTCGGGCCCGGCCACCTGGGCGTCCTGGCCAGCCTCGGCCGGGGCGCCGTCGTCGCCTTCCCGCGGGCGCGGGTCGGCGTGCTGTCCACCGGCGACGAGCTGGTCGACGCAGCCGGCGCGCTCCTGCCTGGACAGGTCAGGGACTCGAACCGCCACACCCTGTTGGCGCTGCTGGCCCGGAGCGACTGTCAGCCGGTGGACCTCGGGATCGTTCCCGACAGCGAGGCGGCGATCACCGCCGCCATCCAGGACGCGCTGCCGATCTGCGACGCCGTCCTGGCCAGCGGCGGGGTGAGCATGGGCGACTTCGACTACGTGAAGGTCGTCCTCGACCGGCTGAGCGCCGGCTCGATGCGGTGGATGCAGGTGGCCATCCGGCCCGCCAAGCCCTTCGCCTTCGGGATCATCGAGGGACGGCCGGTGTTCGGGCTTCCGGGGAACCCGGTGTCGTCGATGGTGAGCTTCGAGCTGTTCGCCAGGCCGGGGCTCCGGGCGATGACGGGCCACGACGAGCTCGACCGCGTCCACGTCGAGGCGGTGGCCGACGAGGACCTGCGCCGGCGCCCGGACGGCAAGCTCCACTTCTTCCGGGTGGTGGCCACGCCCGGCAAGGACGGCCGGTTCCACGTCCGCTCCTCCGGCGGTCAGGGCTCGCACCAGCTCTCGGCCATGGCCCTCGGCAACGCCCTCGCCCTGATCCCCGACGGGGAGGGCGTCGGCGCCGGGGAGACGGTGACCACCATGCTGCTCGGCCCCTTCTGACCCGCGAGCTCGTCCCGTTCCACATCTGGTCGAAAGTGGTCACCGCGGCTGCGAGCTCACCGCCCGCTTTCGACGCAATCCGGAACCGGACCGAACGCCTGGCCCTCTCCGCCCTGCCTGGCCGCTTCCCGCCCTAGGATGGGCCGGGTGAGCGGGCGCACGACCAAGCCGCTGATCGACCCCTTCGGGCGGACCGTGCGCGACCTCCGCATATCTGTCACCGACCGCTGCAACTTTCGGTGCACCTACTGCATGCCCGAGGAAGGAATGCAGTGGCTCGATCGGTCGGAGCTGCTGAGCTTCGAGGAGATCGAGCGGGTGGCCCGCGTGTGCGTGGAGCGCTTCGACTTCGACGGGATCCGGCTGACGGGGGGCGAGCCGACGGTGCGGGCCCAGCTGCCGGTGCTGGTGGAGATGCTGGCCGCGCTGCGCGTGCCGGCCACAGGACGGGCGGTCGACCTGGCCATGACGACCAACGGCGCCACGCTCGGCCTGCTGGCGGGGGAGCTGCGCCGGGCGGGTCTGAACCGGATCAACGTGTCGTGCGACTCGCTGCGGCCGGAGCGATTCGCCCAGATGGCCCGTCGGGACCAGCTGGCGCGGGTGCTGGACGGGATCGAGGCCGCCCTGGCGGCCGGGTTCTCGCCGGTCAAGGTGAACGTGGTGATGATGCGGGGCGTCAACGACGACGAAGCGGTCGACTTCGCCACCTTCGGCCGGGAGCGTCGGGTGCAGCCGCGCTTCATCGAGTTCATGCCCCTCGACGCCGACGGCGGGTGGACGATGGACCAGGTCGTGCCGGCCGACGAGACGGTGGCCGCCATCGACGCCGTCTACCCCCTGGAGCCCGTCGCCCACGGACCCGAGCCGGCGGCCCGCTACCGGTACCGGGACGGCGGGGGCGAGATCGGGGTCATCCCGTCGGTGACGCGGCCGTTCTGCGGAGACTGCGACCGGGTCCGGATCACGGCCGAGGGGAAGTTCCGGACGTGCCTGTTCGCCCTGGACGAGCACGACCTGCGGGCGGTCCTGCGCAACGGCGGCAGCGACGGCGATCTCGCCCTCGCCATCGAGGCCGCGGTGGGCACCAAGTGGGCCGGCCACCACATCGGCCAGGTGAGCTTCGTGCGTCCCCCACGGAGCATGAGCCAGATCGGCGGCTAGCGCCCCCAGCGCTCGAACTGACTGGTCAGGCGACCAGGAGCGTCGAATGAATCTAGACTTCCGCCCATGACGGACCGCGGCCTCACCCACGTCGATCCGCTGGGCAGGGCCCGCATGGTCGATGTCACCCCCAAGGAGCCGAGCCACCGCCGGGCACTGGCCCGGTGCAAGGTGGCCATGCAGCCCGACACGACCTCCAAGGTGGCCAGCAACGCCATGACCAAGGGTGACGTGCTCGGAGCGGCGCGCATCGCGGGGATCCAGGCGGCCAAGCGGACCGCCGACCTGATCCCGCTGTGCCACCCGCTCCTCGTGGGCTCGGTCTACGTCAACTTCACCATCGGTGACGACTACGTCGGCGTCGAGACCCAGGTCGAGACGGTGGAGCGGACGGGTGTGGAGATGGAAGCCCTCACAGCCTGCGCCGTCGCCGCCCT